>JAFAMS010000360.1 GCA_019233165.1 Vulcanimicrobiota bacterium
GCGTCGATCAAGACGCCGGTGCGCAAAATCTCGCCGGTCCGCGGATCCCACAAGATCTGAGCCGATGCGAATCCGCTGTTGTTCGCTTCGGTCAGCCAACGAACGACGTTGTAGCGAACGTCGTCGGGGTCCCAGGCGGGATCCGACGGCTGGTCGACGACTTGGACCGCATTCGAGATGCCGATCTTCTCGAAGGCTTTGTTCCACTCGAGGATCCCGCGCCGGACAGGGTCACGATATTCGAGCGGGATCGAATTGCTGAGCGTGTAGACCATCGGGTTTTTGGCAGGCGAGAGCGGCTTCGTGGGGTCCGAAGGCTGCATGTTCCAGCGGGTCACGTAGTGCACCAGATTGTCCATCTGGTTGAGCCGGTCGAACCGGATATGGGTGTCCTCGAAATATCCGACGCGGTCGTCGACGAGCCGCGGCATGTAGCCATCGTTCTCCGGCAGCGTGACGAAATTGTAAATAGCGCGAATCTGAATGCTGCGCGGGTCGATCACCGTGTTGAGCGCGTCGGGCGGCTTGGCCGAGGTAAACGTCTGGTCGGCTTCGATCACGACGTTGTTCGGGAACGCTTTCGAAGGACCGAAGTACGAGCGAGCCGGATCGATGCGATACTGCGTTAGTGGATTCTTCGGATCGGCGACGCTGCCGTTGATCGTCGTCGCGAGGTCCATGACGTCGCCGAGAAGTGCCGACATATCGAGGACGACGACGTTTTCTTTCTTGTCTTCCGTGACGATCGGCGCCATTCCGAGAACCGAGCCTGCCGTGGAGAGCGCGACGGCGTTCGCGAGCGGTGTGTTCGGCTCGGCGATGAAACGCGTCTGCGGCCAGACGATCGCGACGCGCCGGCCGTCGCGGACGAAGCGCAGCAACCGTCCTTCTTGCTGGAAATACTGGCCGGAAAGCACGCCGAACCCGCCGAGTCCATTCGCATTGACCGCCGTCTGCAGATAGTCGCGATCGAATTGGTCCGGCTTCAGCTCGAGATAGACGCGGCCGTCGCGGCGCCAGATCGTAAAGAGACCGCTCTGTTTGGTGGCGGTCTTCGTCCAGCGATCGTACGGAACGTTCGGCGGGTCTCCCGGGATCGGCGCGGCGGCCGCGGACGCGCTCGGCGACGCCGCGGGAGCCGTTTGAGCATAACCGCCGGCGCCGAGTGTGAGAAGCAATACGACGAAGAGACCGACCTTGAAAACGGAACGCAGCATCACCAGATCCCCCGCTGAAGCGGTCCTGCTCTTACGGGAGAGCCGCGTGCGCTCCTCGCGCGACGTCGCTCGCTAGGCAGTCATCGGACCGGTTTGATCCGTAAGCGCGGTACGGATCCGGTCGCGCAGGCGCGCGAGCGCGGGATCGAGCGAGGTGTTTTCCTCGAGCAACATCTCGAGCGCCGTGAGCACGGTCATTGCTTCGGGTCGCTCGACGGGGACGTACACGTTCTTTCCGAGCTCGCCGTCCAAACGTTCGAGCGCACGCTTCGCCATGTTCGCCTGACCGAACGAGTACGCGTGGTGGCTCGCATTGCCCAGAAGTTTGAGCTCGGATTCGAGCCAGTCTCGATAATCACGCAGCATGGCCGATCCTTTCGCGAGGCGAACCCGGGGTAGCGTGAGCGCGGACGAGGATTTTGTGACCGTTGCCTCTGCCGCTCAGATACCCATCGGCGAGGCGAAGGTCGTCGTCGCTGGTTCCCAGGAGATCGCTCT
This sequence comes from Vulcanimicrobiota bacterium, assembly GCA_019233165.1. Classification (GTDB taxonomy): domain Bacteria; phylum Vulcanimicrobiota; class Vulcanimicrobiia; order Vulcanimicrobiales; family Vulcanimicrobiaceae; genus JAFAMS01. The sequence continues at coordinate 1,716 of JAFAMS010000360.1, forward strand.
CTTTCATGTCGGGGAAGACGAGTGGTACGCGCTGGAGAGTACGTGTCCCCATCAAGGCGGTCCGCTCGCGGAAGGCTGGGTCCACGAGAAGACCGTCACCTGTCCATGGCATGCGTGGTGCTTCTCGCTCGAAAGCGGCCGCCTCGTGATGGCCGACATGGAGGGCGTCGCGACCTACGACGTGCGCGTACGGGACGGCGACGTCGCGGTCAATCCGGTACCGCGAGCGAACGGCGCATGAAAATCGTCGCTTGCGGGTTGTCGTTGTACCGCTGGCAGCGTTCGTAGCCGCGGCGCTCGTAGAACCCGATCGCGACCGGAAGGTCGTCCTTCGTGTCGAGATACGCCCAGCGAAAACCGCGCGCGCGTGCGTGTGCGTGCGCCGCATCGAGGAGCCCCCGCGCGAGCCCCCGTCCGCGAAATCCGTCGCGCACGTACATCCGCTTGATCTCGCACGCGCCTTCGAGAGCGGGTAGCGGGCGGAGCACGATACAGCCGACGACTTCTCCGCGTTCGTCCCGCGCGAGCCACATCCCGGCGGGCTCTTCGAGGTACTCGCGCAGGTCGTCCGGGTCGTCGCGCACGACGACGTCGATCGCCTCGAAATACTCTTGCGCGATCGCGAACGCGTCGGCATGATCCGCGGCGGTCGCGCGTTCGATCGTCACGCCGGCGTTCGCCCGGCGCCTGCCACGGCCGCCATTTTAAGGAAGGGAAAGCTCATCGCCATCGGCTGCTCTGTTCGAGGTCGAAGCCGAAGCCTCTCGAAACCGCGGGCGTGGATCCGAGTTACGATGGGGAGCTAGGGACGGCCGGCGGCGCGGCGTTCGGCGCGGCGCTGCGCGGGATCGCCGAGACCCAGGAGCTCGGCGATGCCGCATCGCTCGGCGAGGCGAGCGGGCTCGACGAATCGCTGCTCGAACGCGTCTTCTCCGGCGAGGCAAGGCTCGCCGTCCCCGCATTGGCACGGCTCGCACGCGCTCTGCGCTTGCGCCCGATCGAGTTCTTGCAAAAGACCGGCTTGCTCTCGCTCGAGGTCTACGCATTCGGTCTCGACCCACTGTACTTTCTGCCGGAAGGGCAGATCCGCTACGACGCGCGCATCTACATGCGCGAGATCAACCCCCGCCATCCAGTCCCCGAAGGTGATATGACGAAACGGAACCCGACGCTGAAAGCGCTCGCCGCCGACGAGATCCTCGATCCGCTCGGCAAGCTCGAGATCGAGCTCGCCTATCTCTTGCGCGGTGCGATCCAAGGAACGGACGGACGGCTGTGAACCGACTGCTGATCGCGTTCTTCCTCATCGCAACGGTCGGCATCGCCGCCGGCTGCAAGAACAACACGAGTAGCGGCAGCTCGGGGCCGACGCCGATCCCGACTTCGTCGAATCGCGCCGGCTTGACGTATCTCGCGTACGGCGACGATTTCACGGTCGGGCTCGGGACGGTCTTTTGTGGCGTCGTGAACGCCGGACCGTGCTCGACGAGCCCCACCCAGCCGGGCGTTTCGAGCTCGGTGAACCCAACCGGATGGGCGCAACGATTCGGCAGCTACTTGACGCTCCCGCGCTGGCAGCCCGCCACCTTCGCAGGGCTCGGCGTCAACGGCGCGCTCACCGGCGGAGCGCCGCTCCCCGAAGGACCCGGCGGGGACATCAACGCGAACAGCGGGCAGCTCGCGAGCCTCTCCACGACGGTTCAAGCGGTTCGCTCGAACAACATCAAGACGCTGATCACGATCGAGAGCGGGATCAACGACGTCCTGGACGCCTTCTATTCCGCGCAGTGTCTCTCGAGCGGCGGGAAACTCGTCGGCGGCGGCGGCGCAACGATCTCGAATCCGTGTACGGCCTCGAACACGCAGCTGGCGGACGTGAACGGTAACGTCCGCAACGGCACGCTGTACAAGACGTACCTCTCGATCCTCTCGAACATCCACAACCTTGCGGGCGGAGAACCCGAAGCGACGATTTTGGTCGGAGTCCCCGATCTCGGGCAGTTCCCCGCGTTCTTTGCGCTCAGCGCCGTCCAGCGGACGCAGCTGACGAACGACTCGAAGCTTGCGAATGCGGCGATCAACGCGGCGGTCGCGGACAGCCCGCTCAAGGCGGTCGCGTTCGCCGACTGGTTCGCGTACTACGCGCAGAATCCGCAGTATTACACGACCTTCTACTTTGCGTCGGACCTCTTTCACTTGAACGACCAAGGCTACGCGGTGCTCGAGCCGCTGATTCAACAGACGTTCCAGACGGCGTTCCCCTCGGTGTAGAGGCGCGCCGCGTTCAACGGGAGTATCATTCGCGCATGTCAATCGAAGGCAAGCGAGTCGCCGCGCTCATCGGCGAAGGATTCGAAGAGGCCGAGCTCGCCGAGCCGCGCCGCGCGCTCGAGGAAGCCGGAGCGGTCGTTACGATCGTGGGGCTCGACGAGAAAGCCCGGCAGCGGATCCGCGGGAAGCGAGGGCTCGACGACGGTGCGCCGCAGCGCGCCGAGGAGCTCGTAGCCGACGTTACGGCGGACGATTTCGACGCGCTCCTGATCCCGGGCGGCGTCTCGCCCGACCATCTGCGCTCGAACCGTGACGTCCAGCGCTTCGTCCGGGAGTTCGACTCGGCGAAAAAACCAATTTTCTCCATCGGGCACGGCGCTCAGGTCCTCATCTCGTCGCAAGTCGTTCGCGGACGGCAGCTCACGGGCGCCCCGTCGATCGCCGACGACATCCGCAACGCCGGCGGGCTCTATCGCGACCAGCCCGTCATCGGCGATGCCAATTGGGTGACGACCCGCTCGGCGGCCGACGGGCTCGTCTTCACGCGAGCGCTGCTCGAAAAGCTGGCGACCGCCATCCCGGTTGCCCCCGCCTAAAGGCGAGGGTCCGCAGGTTTGTCCCGTCCGGCAGCGTAGGACGGCGCAAACGGATTCCCACGAGGTTTGCGGATGTCCATACTCACAAGGGCGGCTCTGGCCTTAGTCGCCGCCTCTCTTATCGCATTTCAGCCGCTTGCGGCTTTGGCTCAGGAAGCGAGGTCCGGCGGCACCACGGAGTGGCCGGTCGACGTCACTGCGTCGCAAGCGCAGGCGGCACAATCGCTGGCGACCGACCGACAGACGATCGTCCCATCCCGTGCGGCAGCCGATCCTTCGGCGGAAGTCGCGCAGGCAGCGTCGCCTCCGATGGCGCACGCGATCCCGTATCGTCATCTGATTCCGCTCTGGCGTCCCGGTTGGGAGTACACGGCCGACATGTCGATCGGCGCGCCGTTCGGCGCGACCGGGAAGATCAAGCAGTACGGCCTACCCGGCGCCGGCGACGTCATCCTCAAGTACGGGTTCAGCGAGAACTCGCACCTCTACATCGGTTATTTCGGATTGAACGAATATCCGATCGGTTTCAGCACCGGCGTCGTCCCCGTGTACTTGCAAGGCGTCGCCGTTCCGATCGCGACGCAAAACTTAGGGACGGCGAATCCACCCGGCTTCACGACCCCGCTGAACGCGGTGACCGTGAACCGGATCATGATCTCGCATTACGACCAGGCGTTTTGGATCGGCGGGATGCCGCATAGCCTAGTCCCCGGCGGGCAACTGCCGATCGTGATCTCGCCGACGTATACGCAGCGCTGGGGCTCGATCGCCGGCGGAAGCGACATCGTCCCGATTGAGATCGACGGCCTGCCGTATTACGGGATCCACTGGCGGACGAGCTCGTTCCTCGGCCTCTACGCGACGATCCCCGTGCCGATTCTGACCCAGTTCAAGTACAACTTGTTCACGCAATACACGATCGGCCCGCAATGGCTGACCGGTCTCAACGGCGCCAACGTTTCGAACCATGCGCAGCTCGTGCAGATCTTGCGCACGACGTGGAAGCCGAAAGAGCAGATCACCGTCGAGCTCGAGCCGTCGCTCTATCCGAACATCTTGCCGACCGACAAGTGGCCGCAGCACTACCTGACGATGCAATACAGCATTGCGTACAGCTTCGGCAAGGATACGTACGACCGGTTCCACCGGCCGACGTCGCACAACCTGATCCCGTTCATTCAAGCGATGGTCAGCATGGGCGGCGCGATGAATCTGAGCCCGTACGGGATCAACGCGCTGTACTGTCAACAGCTTTCTGCTACGGGCTGTTCGGCGGCCGTCA
>JAFAMS010000445.1 GCA_019233165.1 Vulcanimicrobiota bacterium
TCGACCTCGATGACGGTCGCGAGCTCAGGGTTCTCGGTGAGCGTCCCGGCTGCACCGAAGCTCGGATCGGTGACGCTCAGCCTTGCGCCGCCGATCTTGCCGGGAGGATTCGCTCAGACCGATACGCTGAACGTGGTCGTGAAAGACCCCGACGGGAACGCGCTCCCCTCGAGCGTCGCCTTGCCGAGCCCGCTGACGCTCACCAACAGCGACACCTCGGGGAATACGTCGCTGTCGACGACTAGCGTCACGCAGGGGACTCAAGCCGTTACCGTGAGCTACAGCGGGACGACGGCGCCGTTGACGGCCAGCTTCGGCGCGACCGGCGCAGGGATCAGTTCCTCGAGCGTCCACGGCGCGACGCTCACGATCACGACGCCGCAGAGTCTCTACATCTCGCTCTTGGACAACAACGTCATGAACGTGTACGCGCCGGGAGCGAACGGCGCCGCGGCTCCCCGCTTCTCCGTCGCGCAGAATACGCCGGAGGGGATCGTCTTCGACAACGCCGGCCACCTGTTTCTGCAGTCCTCTTCCTCCCCGACGTCGAGCGGCTCGATCGTGCAGTACGTCGCGGCGAGCCTACCGGGTGCGTCTCCGGTCGGGGTCATCGCCGGCCCGAACACAAACACCTTGAGCCCGTTTCCCCTGGCGATCGACGCAGGACAAAATCTCTATTCCGGGAGTGCGAATGCTACGAACCCAAGCATAGCGGTATTCGCGCCGGGCTCGAGCGGCAACGTGGCGCCGATCCGGCGCATCGCCGGTTCTGCGACGGGGCTCGTCGAGCCGTATGCATTCGCGTTCGACGCTTCGGGGAATCTCTACGTCAGCAATTTCCCGCAAAACTCTGCGTACCCCGTTGAGATCTTTGCGCCGAACGCGAATGGCAACGTCGCTCCAATCGCTACAATCGCCGGCTCGAACACGGGCCTCTCGAACGGGGCGCGCGGGATCGCATTCGATTCTTCCGGGAACCTCTTCGTCGCGACCGTCGACTCGAATCTCAATGGAATCATCGAGGTTTTCGCGCCGGGCGCGACGGGGAACGTTGCGCCGCTCTACACTATCTCCGGCTCGAACACGCTGCTCTCGCGACCGAAAGGGATCGCGTTCGACAACGCCGGCGAGCTGTGCGTCGCAAACATCGTCGTCGGGCCGAACACCTTCAACATCACGTTCTACGCGCCGGGCGCCTCCGGGAACGCTACGCCTGTCCGGACGATCACCGGCCAGGAAGCCGGCACCGTCGGCCCGCTGTATCCGGCTTTCGGGCCTCCGCGTTAGGAGCAGCGAGCGCCGGCCGCGAATCGTCACGGATGGCGTTGAAAGTCATCCTGCTCGCGCATAGCCCCGAGCCCGAACGGGCTGTGGCCACCGCGGCGCGCAACTGCTACAGCCCTCGCGACATCGAGACGATCGACGAGAACTGGACTCCGGAAGATATTCGGAAGATGGTCGCGCGAGTGCGCGACGCCGGTCATCTCTCGACCTTCGAGCACACGATGTTCACGTTCGGCGTCTCGGGCGTCTCGCGCTCGCTGACGCACCAGCTCGTCCGTCATCGCCACATGTCGTTCGAGCAGAAGAGCCAGCGCTACATCAAGATCAAAGGACAGTTCGAGTACATCACGCCGCCGTCGATCTCGGCGCGCCCGGACGTTAAGGCAAAATACGACGCGCTGATGGCGCAGATCTCGGAGTTCTATCAAGAAGCGCTGGCCGCCGGAACCCCTGCCGAAGACGCACGCTTCGCGCTGCCGAACGCGGCCGAGACGCAGATCGTGATCACGGCCAACGCCCGCGCGCTGCTCGATTTCTTCACCTTGCGGACCTGCAACAACGCGCAGTGGGAGATCCGCGAGCTCGCCTTCGCGATGCTGCGGCTCGCCAAGAAAGCGGCGCCGGCGCTCTTCATCCGGGCCGGCGCGACGTGCGTCCGCGGGTATTGCAACGAGCCCAACGGACCCGAGTGCCCCCGCTACATCCTCGTCGCGAACCCGGTCGCGGCCCGCCGAAAAGCTGGGATCGACGAGAGCGGTCCGAAGCGCGCCAGCACCGAGATCGTCGCCGACCAGCAGACCGCCGCGACCGCGGGATAGGCCAAGGCCAAGGCCGAACGCGCCGGGCATGGCAGTTGCAAAAGGGAGGACGTCCACCGCAGACCGGACGTCGACGCTCAAGGTCGGGGACAAAGCCCCCGATTTCGAGCTCAAAGCACATAATAGCGATCAACCATGGAAGCTGGCCGACCAGCGAGGGAAGAACGTCGTCCTGGCGTTCTTTCCGTTTGCGTTCACGCCGGTTTGAAGCAGTCAGTTCCCCGCGTATGAAGCGAACTTAGATCGCTTCAGCGGGGCGAATGCCCAAGTTGTGGGCATCTCGATCGACAGTCCCCATGCCAGCCGAGCCTGGGCCGAGCACATCGGAGGCTTGCGGTTTCCGCTCCTCTCCGATTTCTGGCCGCACGGCGAGGTGGCGAAAAAGTACGGCGTTCTTCGGCCGGAGGGGATGGCCGAACGCGCGCTGTTCGTTATCGATAAAGATGGTGTCATCCGCTACATCGACGTTCACGACATTCGCGAACGGCCCGACGAGGAAGTCCTCTTCGAGGAACTGGCTAAGCTGCGCTAAGCGCGTCGCGTTCGCGCTGTGCGTCGCCGTCCTTCTCACGGCGGCGGCGCAGGCGCAAACGGGACGCGAGCTCGCCGAACGCAGGGTCGAGTCGCTGAGCGACCGGACGCTGATGTCTGCGCCGATCGCGCAGCTCGTCGACCCGTCGCGGCAGCGACTCGCCGAGGCGCTCGTCGATCGCCAGCGGCCGCTCTTTTTCATCGTCGCAGGGCTCGAGATGGCGGCGCTCTTGTGGATGTGGCGGAGCGGTCGTGCCGCTGCGTTGCGCGATTCGTTGCGCCGCACGATCCGCAGCCCGCATCTGCTGCGATTGGCCTACGTCTTTTGCTTGGCGATGATCGCTGCGGTCGCGGCGCTCCCCGCATCGTTCATCTCGTATCGCGTCGCCGTGTCGAGCGGTCTCTCGATCCAGTCGCCGGCCGAATGGCTCGGTCAGGTCGCGTCGACGGCGATCGTCGACGCCGCGCTCGCAGCGGTGATCTTCTGGGCGATGCTGACGCTCGCCGAGCGGACGCGATTGTGGTACGTCTTCGGCGTTGTCGTCCTCGTCTTTTTCGTCCTGCTCGCGGCCTTCGCCGAGCCGGTCGTCCTCGCGCCCTGGCTGCGCCATCATCAGACGCTGGCCGAAGGCCCGCTGGCCGCACGCCTCTACGCCGTCGAACGCAAAGCCGGCGTGAACGTCCCGATCACGATCGAGACGATCGGGCAAGGTTCGCGAGCGGACGTTTCGCGCACCGCCGGGCTCGGCCCGACGGCGCGGATCGTGATCACGGATACGCTGATGAGCAGCGCCACCCCCGGGGAGCTCGCCTTCGTCGTCGCGCGCGAGAGTGCACATATAAAGAACGGCGACATCATGCGGCTCGAGCTCTACGCGACGCTCTGGCTGATCGTCGCGGCGGCTCTCGCCGTGACGATCGCCGACCGCATCGGATTCCGGCGCGACGACGATCCGCTTTCGCGCTTGGCGCTCTTGGGCACGTTCCTGGGCCTGGGGATTTTGCTGCTGCTTCCCGTCGTGAATGCCTATTCGCGCCGCCTCGAGGCGCGCGCCGACCATGCGGCGATCTTGACCACGGCCGATCCGGCATCGGGCGTGCGGCTGCTCGTGCGGATCGCCGACGTAAATCTGCTGCCGGTCTGTCCGCCGCAGATCGTGCGGCGGTATTTCTTGACGTATCCACCGCTCGGCTCGCGAATC
>JAFAMS010000464.1 GCA_019233165.1 Vulcanimicrobiota bacterium
TCGCCGGCGGCTCCGCCGACGTCTATCCGCGTTTTGCCGGGACGAGCGAGTGGGACGTCGCCGCCGCGCACGCGGTCGCCAACGCGGCGGGCGCGGCCGTTACCGATTTAAGCGGCGTGCCGCTGCGCTACAACAAACCGAGCATCCGCAACCCGAGCTTCATCGTCAGCGTCCCGGGCTTCCCGTGGGAACGCTTCGTTAGCGACGACGACCGCGCGCGGGCGTCAGACGAAGGCTTCGACGAGCCGCGAGCGCTCGACGACGCCGCGGACGATCGCAGCGACGTCGGCAGCGGCCTCAGGCCGGCGTAACGAGTCGACGCGCGCGAGCAGACGCCGTCTTCGCGGCGAGTCTGCGTCGATGAGCTGCGTTGCGGCACGTGCGATCCCTCGTGCCGTCGTCGCGCGCAATGCGGCGCCGCGCTCGAAGAGGAATCGAGTGTTGCGATCTTCCTGTCCCGGAAGCGGTTTGACGAGGACCATCGGCAGACGGGCGACGAGCGCTTCGGAGATCGAGAGTCCACCCGGCTTGCTGAGCAGGACGTCGGCCGCATGCATGTAGTCGAAGACGTTGTCTTCGAATCCGCGGATAACTACCGGGTATGGAAGTCGCGCGGACCAGTCGCGCAAGCGTCGTTCACGGCGCGGGTTGCGTCCCACCAGGACGACCGCAGTCACCGGCGCGTCGAGCTCGAGCCTCGTGACCGCCTCGAGCATCGTCTCGAGCGGGCCGATCCCAAGGCCTCCGCCCATGGCGAGCACGATTCGCCGGTCGAGCGGGAGCCCAAGCTCCCGGCGTGCCTGCGCCTGCGAAGGGATCAGCGCGAAGCGCGGGTCGACGGGGATCCCGGTGGTGACGATCTTCTCTCGTGCGACCCCGCGGGAGACGAGCGTCGCACGCATCTCGCTCGTCGCGACGGCGTACGCATCGACGTTCTTGTAGATCCAAAACGGGTGGACGACGAAATCGGTAACGACCCCTACGACCGGAAGCGCGGGATCGATTTGCTTCTTGTACTCTGCCATCACGCCGCACGGGAACGCGTGCGTGCAGACGACGCAGCAGGGGTCCATCTCGCCGATCAGGGCCCGCAGATTCTGCGCGCTGAACCTGCTCAGCCAGGTCCGAAAAGCGCCGACGTTATTCGCGCGCTCGACGCGATCGTAGATGAAACCGTACAGCTGCGGAATGGTCTTGACCATCCCGATGTATCCGTCGGCCGCGACGCGCGAAAGGAACGACATCGCGTAGCGATACGCGTCGATGATGCGCACGTCGTGGCCCTGCTCGCGCAAGACGAACCCGACGGCTTCTGCGGCCGACGTGTGACCGACGCCGACGCTCGCCGAGAGAAAGAGAATCGGACCCGAGCGGGCTACGGTTCTTCCTCCTGCTCGGGAGCCGCCTCTTCGGCGAGGACGAAGAAATCGTCGAGGATCTCTTGGGCGAGGTCGTCGTCCGCCAGCAAGCTTCCGCCGGCATCCGTGACCACGAACTGATCGTCTTTCTCGCTGTAACAGACGGCGTAGGTGACGTTGTTCTCGTCCTCGACGAGGCCTACGACCTCGAACTCGATCTCGCGGCCGTCGGTCGTTTGAACGACCAGGGTGTCGCGAAGCTCCAGCGGTGCCGAGCCGTCCAGGCTGGGAGCTACGCGCGTTTCGCCGTTCGAGCTGTTGGAGTCGATGGTGTGCCTCCTATCGCAGGTAGCGCGAGACGTTTGCGTTATGCTCCTCGAGCGTTCGCGCAAACGCGTGATGGCCGTTGCCCTTGTAGACGTAGAAGTAATAGTCGGACGGCTGCGGGTTCAGCGCGGCCAGGAGCGAGGCACGGCCGGGATTGGCGATCGGTGTCGGCGGCAGCCCCACATGCTTGTAGGTGTTGTAGGGCGACTCGATTTGCAGGTCTGCGCGGGTGATCTCGGTCTTGTGTTCGGGGAAGATGTATTCGATCGTCGCGTCGACCTCGAGCGGCATCCCCTTTCGCAGGCGATTGTAGTAGACGCCGGCCATCAAGGCCCGTTCGTCGTCGGCCTTCGCTTCCCGTTCGATGAGCGATGCAAGCGTCACGACTTGCGGAAGAGTATACCCTAAACGGCGCGCCTTTGACTCGGCGTCGGCCGGGAGCTCCCGGCGGAACTCGTCGACGAGGATTTTTGCAGCTTGCGATGGTGGGGCCGCGAGTGGAAAAAGATAGGTGCTAGGGAAGAGGTAGCCCTCGAGGCCTTTCGTGCGGACGCCGCCGAGCACGATCGTGCGGCGCGCGAAGTAGTCGCGGTAGCTCTGTGCGCGCCCGAGATCGTGCGCCGCCAGGTCGTTTGCGATCTGCGCCGCGGTGTAGCCTTCGGGGATCGTCACCCATGCGGCGATTTGCGCGCCGCCTTCGACGAGCTTGCGCAAGACCTCGTCGAGCGTTTGGTGCGGGGGGAAGCGGTATTCTCCGGCCTTTACGTCGGTGTCGACGTGACGGAGCCGCGCCAGTAGCAAAAACGGGAGGCGATGCGCGATGACGCCGTCGTCGGCCAGCTCCTGTGTGACCGCGCCGAACGAGCTTCCGCGTGGAACGATGACGTCGGTTTCGATTTCGGGCTTCGGACGTTCTTGATAGACGACGCTCCAAAACCACAGTCCGGCAACGGCCACGATCACGCCCGCCATCACGACGATCGCGACGCCGCTCTCGAAGAGCGACTTGCGGAGACGATTCATTCCGACTCGGGCTTGCGCCGTGCGAGATACGACTCCAGAATCAGCGCCGCGGCCAGCTTGTCGACGGTGCGCTTCCGCCGTTTACGCGAGACGTCGGCGT
>JAFAMS010000068.1 GCA_019233165.1 Vulcanimicrobiota bacterium
GGCAAGATACGCTTCGGAGCCGGGGAAGATCGCGAAGCCGGGGAGCGCCGCGTGCAGCTCGAGCTGATATGCGACGTCGTTCGAGCTGTCTTTGAGCCCCACGACGATCCCGGGATACGCCGCCACGAGCCGCCGCACGAACGCGACGGAAAACGGGATCCCCGTCATCGCCGGGAAGTTGTAGAGATAGATTTTGATACGGCGGGGATCGGCGCGCTCGATGACTTGGGCGAAGAATGCGAAGAGACCGTCCTCGGAGATGCCCTTGTAGTAGAACGGCGGGAGAAGGAGCGCGCCCGCAAACCCGCAGGCCTGCGCGTGTTTGGTGAGCCGCGCCGCGTCGCCGGCAGCGGGCGAGCCGGTTCCGACCATCAGCCGATCCAACGGAAGCTCGCTCGACGCGACCGAGTCCATCAAGTCCCATCGGTCGGCGAGCGCGATCGAGTTCGCCTCGCCGGTCGTTCCCAGGACGTTGATCCCGTCGCAGCCGTTCGCGAGCAGGTTCGCGCAATGCGCGATGAACCGCGCGTGATGCGGCTTCAGATTCTTGTCGAGCGGCGTGAGCGCCGCCGCCATGACGCCGTGTAACGCCATTACACCTCCACGATCCGGCAGCGTTCGACGGGGAGGTTGAGCGTCACTTCGCTTCCGACCTCGTGGACGACGCCGGGATCGGTGACGGCGCGCAGCTGGAGCCCGCCCGGAATCTCGATCAAATAGTCGCGAATCTCTCCCAAGTACGTCTGGCGCGCGATCGTTCCTGAGAGCGCGTTCGTCCCCGACGGTCCGCTCCCGTTCGCACTGCCGACGACGACATGTTGAGGGCGGATGCACACGACCGCTTTCGAGCCGCGCACAAGCTCGACGCTGCTCGCCGCGCGAACCGTCACCGGTCCGCACTGCACCGCGCATTCGTCGACGAGCGTCCCCGCCAGAACGTTCATCCGGCCGATGAACGAGGCCGAGAACGCGGTCTGCGGCAGCTCGTAGATCTCGTGCGGCGTCCCGACTTGCTCGACTTTGCCGAGGTTCATGATCGCGATCCGGTCGGCGGTTACCATCGCCTCCGCTTGGTCGTGCGTGACGTAGACCATCGTGATCCCGGTCGTGTCGTGCAAGCGGCGGATCTCGAAGCGCATCTGTTCGCGAAGGTTCGCGTCCAAATTCGAGAGCGGCTCGTCCAGGAGCAAGATATCGGGCTCGACGACGAGCGCGCGCGCGAGAGCGACGCGCTGTTGCTGCCCTCCCGAGAGCTCGGAGGGATAGCGCTGCGCGAGATGCTTCATGTGCACCGAATCGAGGACCCGCTCGACGCGCTCGGCGACTTCGCTGCGGGCCACCTTGCGAACCCCGAGCCCGTAAGCGACGTTTTCGAAGACCGTCATGTGCGGCCAGACCGCGTAACTTTGGAAGATCAACGACATGTGCCGGTCTTCCGGCGGGACGATGCCGCTTGGGCTCGACAGGACCCGCTCGCCGACGCGGATCTCGCCTTCGTCCGGTTTCGCGAAGCCGGCGAGCAGCGAAAGCGTCGTCGTCTTGCCGCAACCGGATGGGCCGAGCAGCGCCAGTACCTCGCCGTTCTGCACGGTGAGCTCGACGCCGTCGACGGCATAGACGCCGGCGTAGTGTTTCTTCAGGTTCGAGATCGCGATCTGCGCCATCAGACCCCGGCGCTTCGCGCTTCGATGACGCTTCGACCCAGAAAGCGATACATCAGCGCGACGATCGCAAAGGTCGTCACCATCATCATCACGCCCATCGTCGCGACGGCTTCAAAATTTCCGGCGTCGCTGAAGTCGAAGATGACCGTCGACATGACGGCGGTGCTCGGCGTGAAGAGCAGAATCGCGCACGAAAGCTCGCGCAGTGCCGGGATGAAGACGAGCAGCCAAGCCGTCAGCACCGCGTTGCGCAGCAGCGGGAAGGTGACGGTCAGCACCGACCGCAGGCGCGACGCACCCAGCGTCCGCGCTGCGAATTCGAGATCGGCCGAGAGCGTTTGCAGTGCGGCACCGAAGCTCGAGTAGGCGATCGGCAAGAAACGCGTCGCGTACGCGACGATGAGGATCCAGCCGGTCCCATACAGCAGCAGCGGCGGCCTGGAAAACGCCGCGTAGAAGCCGATCGCGAGGATCAGACCAGGGATGACGTACGGGGCCATCGTCAGGAATCCCAGGAACTGCGCGCCGGGGACGAGCTTGCGCTGCACGGCAAAGGCAATCGAGATCGCGATCACGACCGCGATCGTCGCCGCAACGAGGCTGTACGTGAGCGAGTGAAGGATCGCGCCGCGCGTCGTCGGGTTGTCGACGAGCGCCCAGCGGTACCAGTAGAACGTGAAGTTGCCGGGACTCGGGCCCAGGCCCCACGCCCGCGAAAGCGAGGTCGCAAGGAGCGCGCCGTAGGGCATGATCACGCTGGCGAACGGGACCAAGAATGCGAGGCCGAAAAGCGGCCAGCGCCAGGCTCTCAGCGCGATCAAATGCCTGCGCGTTCCTTTCGCGCCGATCATCGTGTACTTGCGGCGGCCGATCAGCCGGCCTTGAACGTACAGCAGAGCGGCCGTGAGAAGCAGGAGCGGGATCGCATAGGCCGCGGCCAGCTCGATTCTGGCCGGGTACTGAAAGAACAGATAGAGCTGCGTCGTGATCACT
>JAFAMS010000224.1 GCA_019233165.1 Vulcanimicrobiota bacterium
GCACCCGATTCGTCCGACGCGCCCGACGGTCGAATGCACATCGTGATGCGCGCCCTGCCGAGCCTCACCGCGGGAAACAACAGCGACTTCTACATCACGGACGTGCTCGTCGACAACAAGACGATGCTCCCGCTGCAGGTGACATACGAAGGCCGCGACGACCGCAAGTTCGTCGTCGATTACCAGATCCTAGGCGATGCCTGGGTCGTCCGCCACGCGTTCTTCGAAGAAACGATGTTCGGCCCGCTCAAAATCGGCCGCGTGCACTTTACCTCCGACGCCGCCTTCGACAACTACGAATTCTCGCAAACGCCCCCACCCGACTTCGCCAAGAAGGTAGCCGCGCAGTAGCCGCGATCAAGGGCGGTCCCTCGACTCCGCGATGCTCCGAATCGCTACGCTCGGGATGACACCGGCAGTGCGCAGCACGAGCAAGGTCATGGACCGCGCGCAGCGGAGTTGTGCAGTGGCACCGGCGTTGTTGCGCGGTCGTAGATGGGGGCCCCGCGCCCAGGGCGCGGGGGGCGCGGAGCCTGGGGCGGAGCGCCGTCAGACCGGAGAGGGAGAGATTCGAACTCTCGAGACGCTCATCACGTCTGCCCGCTTTCGAGGCGGGTGCCTTCAACCACTCGACCACCTCTCCGTGGTCTGCGTGCGCGGTACAGAAAGAACTCGCGCAGCTGGCGGCTCGTCTCTTGTTCCAAGACGCCGCCGATTACCTGCACTTTGTGATGGACGGCGCGCGACGAGAAAACGTCGATCACCGAGCCGGCGGCTCCGCCTTTCGGATCGCTCGCCCCGTACACCAAGCGCGCGATCCGCGCCGCGACGATCGCGCCGGCACACATCACGCACGGCTCTTTGGTGACGTAGAGCGTCGCGCCGCCGAGCCGCCACGCACCGAGCCGCCGCGCCGCCTCTCCGATCGCGAGCATCTCCGCGTGCGCGGTCGGATCGGCGCGCAACTCGCGCTCGTTCTTCGCTTCGATCTCGAGCTCGCCGCACACCAGGATCGCGCCGACGGGAACGTCGCCGTTTTCTTCAGCGCGGCTCGCGAGCGTCATCGCACGCCGCAAATACGCTTCGGCGCCGTCGTCAGGAACGAGCATGGTGCGGTCGGCGGGAATCGAACCCACAACCTTCGGCTTCGGAGGCCGACACTCTATCCAATTGAGCTACGACCGCCCGCCCCGGGGCGCGGACTTGACGGGTTAAGCCCGCGGGTCCTGCGGATTTGCCGGCGCTTGCGTCGGCACGTGCTTGAAGAGGTCGAGCTTGTGATCGACGAGGCTGCGATAGAACTTTCGTACGCAGTCCGGATGCCCGAAGAAGTACGTGCGTGCATAGGCGAGATCGTCGCCCGACGAATCCGGCACGTAATGAGAGATCTCGATCTCCTCCATCTGGCCGCGATCGACCGGATGGGGACAGAAATCGCACGGAATCGTCGACATGGGACACCTCTTTCGGGACGAGGGGTAAAACCCCGCGCCCCCTCGCTCGGATTCACCGCCCGAACCGAGCCGCCCCGCAAGGCAAGCGCCCCCGAACGTTCGTCCGAGGGCGCTGAACTTGGTGACTCGGGTAGGATTTGAACCTACGACCTAGGGCTTATGAGTCCCCCGCTCTACCGCTGAGCTACCGAGCCGCGGCGGCCGAACGGGAGTATACCATAGTCTAGGCTCTGCCTCCGCCCTCGAGCATGTCGTTGCGCTCTCTGCGTCCTGCGTAGAAGTCTTCGCGCAAGAGATTCGAGCGGCGCGGCCGGAACAAGTAGGTCAAGAATAAGACGAGCAACACCGCGACGCCGACGACGATCCACGTCATGGGCGAGGTCCACAAGGTCACCGGCGTACCACTCTGAAGTGTCTGTGTGAGCATTCGTCATCTCCTCCGAAGCGCGTTGTACCCCGTGGTCGCGCTTCGCTCGCGTAGCGCTCGGTTCGCCCCGGCGGGCTCGAGCGAGCGAACGAAAAAGCCGATGCTCGGTCGCGAAACGGAGTAGCATGCGCCTTCTTCTAGCAACAGTGATTCTTGCCGCGTTCCTCGTCCCGTGCAGCACGCGCGCGGACGACGCACAAACGGTCCTGGCAAAGAATAAAGCGTTCGCAGGCTGGGTGTTCGGCGATCCGTCGATGAACGGATTACGGTTGACCGGGACCTCCGGAACCGAGGCGCTCACGGATCTGCGGCGGGGCGCCGTTTGGCGCCGCATCGTGACCAACGAGAACACGAAGCTTTCGTACGGCTACGGGTTCACCGGCCAGCGCTTCTGGTTCTCGAACGAGAACGGTTTCGTCGTCCCGCTCCTGGGCGATGCGATCAAGTATCGCGTCGCCTATGCCGTCGTTATGAACCAGGGGATTCCGGGCCTCAGCGGGACGCTGCGCGGGACGGCGAGCGTCGGCGGGGCGCAAACGCAAATCGTTCGCGTCGAGCCGCCGAGCGGGTTCCCGATCGACGCCTACATCGACTCCTCCGGCAAACTCGTCCGCGCCGTCATCGATCCCGACGGAAGCGCCGTCCCGATCGAGATCTTGGGCTACGCCGATCTCGACGGTAAGAAAATCATCTCGAAATGGAAGATCGGCGCCCTCACTTCCGAGTTCACGAAGCTCGAGCACGCGAACGTAGCGGATGCTGAGTTCCACCCGCCGGCGCCGTCGGCGAGCTGGACGTTCGGGCCGCCCGTCGAGCTTCCGATCTCCGTGACGAACGATCGGATCTTCATCAACGCTTCGATCAACGGTGTCGCCGGCCGCTTTGCGCTCGACTCCGGGGACGGCGCGATCTCGCTCAACTCGGATTTTGCCGACCGCGCGAAAGTGAAATCGATCGCGCCGGCCGCTAGCTACGGCGTCAACGGCGTCGTGCACACTTCGCTAGGACGCGCCGACACGATCCAAATCGGCCCGCACGTCCTGCACGACGTGGTCGTCTTGACCGGGATCAACGTGCACGGGACGCGCCAAGACTTCGATGGCCTCTTAGGATTCGATTTCCTCGCCGGCGCGATCGTCGACGTCGACCAGGCCAAGCAACGGATGACGATCTACGATCCGCGTTCGCACGCCGTCACCGCAAGCGGCCCGGTGGTTCTCGCAGATCTGACCAGCGGGACGCCGACCGTTCCGGCGACCTTCGACGGGCGCGTGAAAGCGCACCTTACGTTCGATACCGGCGATCCGATGGCGGTTCTCGCCTCGGATAAGCTCTACGGCCCCGGCAAGGTCACGCTACGGATCGAAGGCTACGCGAATCTCAGCGGCGTCGGCGGCACCTCGGCGGAGAGCTCGCCGTGCGGACACAGCCAAAGCATCGAGCTCGGCGCGATCAAGTACGAGCACATCCCGATTTGTTTCGTCAAGGGCGACGCGCTGTTCGGCAACGATCGTGGGATCATCGGCCTCGACTTCATCAAGCACTTCAACTTGACGTTCGACTATCCGAACTCGCGCTTGTATCTTTCGCCGAACGGGAAGTGAATTGAGCGCAATCGCGGTCGGAGGGACTCGAACCCCCAACCTACAAGTTCGTAGCCTGTTGCTCTATCCAATTGAGCTACGACCGCATGCGCTGCACCTATCGTAGAAGGCGCATCGGAGAGAGAGGGATTCGAACCCTCGATACGGTTTAATCCGTATAACGGTTTAGCAAACCGCCGCCTTCAGCCGCTCGGCCACCTCTCCGTAACCGTCGGCGGCCTTTCGCCGCCCCCGGGGATTCCCCCCGGCCCTCTATAGCCCGGCGGCCACCCCGCCGATGACCCTATAAGGATGGGCAGGCCTTCCATTGATGCCGGCGAGGCGCACGTACGCCCGGCCGGCCGCGTCTATTGGATCACCGGCTTCTCGGGCGCCGGCAAGTCGACGCTTGCGCGCGCGCTCGCCGAGCGCTTGCGCGCCGACGGCGAGACGCCGATCCTGCTCGACGGCGACGAGCTGCGCTCGGTCCTCGGCAAGGAGGACGCGTACACCGCGACCGAGCGCGCCGAGCTCGCGATGAGCTACGGCCGCTTGTGCAAGCTCCTCTCCGATCAGGGCTTCACGGTCATCTGCGCCACGATTTCGATGTTCCATGAGGTGCGAGACTGGAACCGCGCCCAGATC
>JAFAMS010000356.1 GCA_019233165.1 Vulcanimicrobiota bacterium
TACTTTCGCGCCGAGACGGCACTGCCGTGCAACAAGCGGACGGCGGGCTCCGGCTGTTCGGCGCTCTCCGGCTCGACGCGCTCGGCGGCAATCTTCGGCTGGAGCGAGGCATGCGTCGCGACGCATCCCTCCGATCTCGCCGTCGCACTCGCCGCCTTCGACGCGCGCATCCGGATTCGCGACCTGCACGGCGGCGAGCGCGCGATCCCGATCGACGCCTTTTACCGTCTTCCCGAGAGCGACCCCTCGCACGAGACGACGCTCGCGCACGGGGAGCTGATCGTCGCCGTCGACGTCCCGCTCTCGCGGGCGGCGTCGCATTCGCGTTACCTCAAGATTCGCGAGCGCGCCTCGTACGAGTTCGCGTTGGTCTCGGTCGCCGCCGGGATCGAGTTGGAGAGCCGGACGATCCGCGAAGCGAGGATCGCGCTGGGCGGGGTCGCCCCAAAGCCGTGGCGGATGCACGCAGCCGAAGCCGCAGTCGCGGGGGTCGCTCTCGAACGCGATGCGCTCTTCAAAGCGCTGGAGCCCGCGTTCGCCGAGGCTCGACCGCTGACCGAGAATCGCTTTAAGGTCGAGCTTGCACGACGTGCCGTCGTTCGCACGCTGCTCTCGGCCGGAGCGTCACGATGACCGCGGTGGTCGGACGGGCGGTCGTCGGCACGCCGACGTCGCGACTCGACGGTCGCGAGAAGGTGAGCGGTGAAGCCCGCTACGCTGCCGATTGGCCGTTCGAGAATCCGCTGTACGGCGTGCTGGTGCAGAGCTCGATCCCCAGCGGGCGGATCGATTCGTTCGATCTTGCGGCGGCCGAGTCGGCGCCCGGTGTCGCCCGCATCTTCACGCATCTCAACGCGCCGCGGCTCGTTCCGATGGACTCGCCGCCGCTCGGGCAAACGTTTCTGCCGCTCCAGTCGGACCGCATCGACTACGAGGGACAACACGTCGCGCTCGTCATCGCCGAAACGCTCGAGCAGGCGCAACATGCCGCGCGACTCGTCCGCGTCGTCTACGAACGCGGCCCCGCGCGGATCGACTTCCGCGCGCATCTCACCGACGAGATCGAAGTTCAAGGTTTCTTCCCGGCGGACACGAGTACCGGCGACGTTTCGGCCGGCCTCGGTGGAGCCGACGTGAAGATCGACGTCACCTACCGAACCGCCGACCGCCATCACGTGCCGATCGAACCGTCGGCGACGCTCGCCGACTGGCGCGACGGAAAGCTGACGCTCTACGACGCCGCGCAGTGGGTCCACGGAGTTCGAATCGCCGTCGCGCACGTCCTCGGGATCCCGCTCGACGACGTGCGCGTCATCTCGAAGTTCGTCGGCGGCGGCTTCGGCTGCAAGGGCTTCGTCTGGCCGCATCAGATTTTGGCGGCAATGGCGAGCCGCGAGCTCGGCCGGCCGGTGAAGCTCGTCCTTTCGCGCGCGCACACCTTTACCGCGCACGGCTACCAGACCGCGAGCGAGCAGCGCGTCGTGCTCGGCGCAACGCGCGACGGCCGGTTCGTTGCGATCCGGCATCACAGCTGGACTCCGACGGCGATCTCCGACGACTATCTCGAAACGTGCGCGACGCCGGCGCGAGCGTCGTATGCAAGCGGCGCGATCGAGACGCGCAATCGTGCGGTTCGCGTGAACCGCGGCGTTCCGACACCGATGCGAGCACCACACGAAGGCGTTGGCGCGGTAGCATTCGAGTGCGCGCTGGACGAGCTCGCGTACGCCCTCGGCGTCGATCCTCTCGAGATGCGGCTTCGCAATTACGCGGAGCGCGACCCGACGACCGGCACGCCGTTCTCGCAAAAGAATCTGCGCGAATGCTACCGGATCGGAGCCGAGCGGTTCGGATGGGCGCGTCGTTCGCCGGTCCCCGGAACGATGCGCGACGGCGACACGCTGATCGGCTATGGAATGGCCGGCGCCGTCATGTTTACGGTCCGGATGCCGTCGACGGCGCGGATTACGCTCCATCCCGGCGGCGACGTCGTCATCGAAACGGCGACCCAAGATATCGGCGGCGGGCAATATACGATTCTTCCGATGATCGCGGCCGACGCTCTAGGGGTTCCGGTGGAGCGCGTCCGGATCGTCCTCGGAGACACGGCGC
The DNA here is from genome assembly GCA_019233165.1 of Vulcanimicrobiota bacterium. Taxonomy (GTDB): domain Bacteria; phylum Vulcanimicrobiota; class Vulcanimicrobiia; order Vulcanimicrobiales; family Vulcanimicrobiaceae; genus JAFAMS01. The sequence goes on from JAFAMS010000356.1 coordinate 2,113, forward strand.
TCCCGGACGCGGGCGGAACGTTCGGCTCGTCGAGCACGATGAGCGCCGGCTCCGCGGTGTTCACCGCGGCGCAAGAGCTCAAGCGTCTTCTCGGCGGTCGACGCTCCGTCTCCCAGCCCCTCACCGCCGAAGGGAAGTTCCAGCCGGAACACTCCGATGCGCTCTCGATGTTTACGTTCGGCGCCGTTTTCGCGGAAGTGCACGTCGACCGCGATTTGCCGACGCCGCGCGTCGCGCGGATCACCGGCGTCTACAGCGCCGGACGGATCATCAATCCGAAGACCGCGCGCAGCCAAATCATCGGCGGAATGACGTGGGGAATCGGCCAGGCGCTCCTCGAGGCTTCCGAGCTCGATCTGGGGTTAGGCCGATATCTTTCGAAGAACTTGGCGGGGTATGTCGTCCCGGCGTGCGCCGACGTGCGCGAGCTCGACGTCACGTTCATCGAAGAAGTCGACGAGCATGCATCGCTCCTCGGCGCGAAAGGGATCGGCGAGCTCGGTGCGGTCGGCGTCGCGGCGGCGATCGGAAACGCAATCTATCACGCAACCGGCACGCGGGTGCGCGATTTTCCTATCCGTCCGGAACGGCTGCTTTAGCGGAGCGTCTTACGCGAACGCGTTGACGTTGTTGCCGAGGCCTAGCGAGGCCATGAGGATATCGGCCTGCACCGCCGCGAGATTTTCGGTGCTGGTGATCAGACCGTAGGTGATCGCGGTCTGAGCGGTTCCGGCGGCCGCTGCCGAGGACGCCGCAGTGATATCCATGATGGGGAAACGGTTCGGCCCTGCCGGCTGCTCCTCCCTGGTGCCAGGGGGTGGCCGGGCTCACTCTCAGCGGCTGGCTTCGAGCGCGTCACTCCGGTTGGGCGGAAACTGGGGATGGTCGACGAGCGAGGCTGGGAAGGGCTTCTGGAGCCTGCGGGCATCGTCGAGGGGTTGGTTACGGCGGCCGAGCGCGCTGCGCCACAAGTCCCCCGCCGCGTCGAAGAAGTTGTCGAAGGCCAAACGCGCGTGCGCGAAGGCGCGGTCGCCGTCGGCAAGGGAGCCGTGGCCGTAGGACCACACGGCGTCTTCGAGGTACGCCGCCGCGCCGCTCGCGGTCTGGCGCGCAGCGCGGATATCTCCCTGGTAGAGGCCTAGGGTGGCGAAGGCTTCGAGCATCGCGCGCGACGAGGTGCGGAAGGCGTCGCCGCCGTCAGCGATCGCTTTTAGCGCGAGCGAGCGCGGACGCGAAGAGGGCGCGGCATGGAGCTGGGCCCAGCCGCTGCGGACGAGGACGGTCGCTTTCCGCGCGGCGCGGGCGTCCTTCTTCGCTTGATCGAGCTGCGCGTCGAGCTGCACGACGCGCGCCATCGCATCGTTACGCTGGCGATCGACCGCGGCACCGGCCGCGGAGAGCCACCACGCGAGCGCGACAAGGACGGCGACCGCAAGCGCACCCGCCCAAACCCGACGGCGCTCCACCCACGCTAAATCTCCAGGACGATTGAAGTCCCCTTCGGTGTGCGGTCGACGCGAAGCCGGCGCGTGATCGCGCGCATGATCCCCAGGCCGCGCCCGCGATTGTCGACCGGAGGCCCGCTCCTCCATTCCCCGGCGTCGCGAATCTCTCCGACGACGATGCCGCCGCGCATCGAGAGGCGCAGCGCGAACGTTCCGCCTTGACTTGGGTAGGCGTGCTCGACCGCGTTCGCGGCGGCTTCGCCGACGGCGAGCTCGAGCTGGAACGCGCGCTCCGCTTCGAGCCCCGCAACGCGAGCGAACCGCTCGGCGAAGCGCCGCGCGATCCGTGCGGAGGCGGGCGCCGCGGCGAGCCGGATCTCGGCGTCGACCGGGCGTTTCGGCAAGATCGTGGCGATCAAGATCGCGACGTCGTCGACTTGCCGATTCGTGAGCATCTCGGCGAGGATCGCTTCGGCGCCGCTTTGCTCGGTCTCTTGAACGCGGCTTTGGATCGCGCTCAGGAGGCGGCGGCTCTCTTGTTCGATGTTGCGATTGAACTCGATCAGCCCGTCCGTGTAGAGCACGATCGTCGAGTACGGCTCGAGCTTCACTTCCCAAGTCGGAAACGCCGGCCGCTTCTCGACGCCGATCGGCACGCCGCCGCCGTACAGAAAGCGCGCGTTTCCGTCCAGCGTCGTCACCAGCGGCGGAGGATGCCCCGCGCACGAGTAGGTGAACGTCGAGCGCTCGACGTCGAGGACGCCGAAGATCGCGGTGATCATCGGTAAGTCGGCGTTCCCGATCGCCGTCGCAAGCGCGACGTTGTTCGCGCGCGCGATCACGTCGGCAGGCGAAAGCCCTTCGAGCGCGCTGATGCGCAACGCTTGCCTGGCTTCGCTCATCGCGACTGCGGCGCCCAGCCCGTGGCCGCCGACGTCGCCGATCGAGATCGCCAGTCCGCCGCCTGGGAGCACGAACGCATCGTACCAATCGCCGCCGACCTCGGGCTCGTTCTCGGCGGGGCGGTAGGCGAAGCTCAGCTCGATGCGATCGTGCTCGGGGAGCTGCGCAGGAAGCATCGCCTTCTGCAGTTCGCTGGCGACGCGGTGCTCGCGCTCGTACGCCCTCGAGTTGTCGAGTGCGAATGCGGCGCGCTGCGCGAGCGACTCCGCGATCCGTACGGCCGCTTCCGAATGCGCCGTTCGCGGGTCGACGTTGACGAGATGGAGCGTCCCGAGCACGCGTTCGCGCGCGACGAACGGGACGATGAACGCGGTCCCGAGTCCCGCGAGCTCGTAGACCTGGCGATCGCGCGGGTCGGCGACGTTTTCGCGCACGGCGCGCAAGGTTTCGCGATGGTCGAGGACGCGTCCCCGCCCCGTGCGGATCACTTGCGGCGAACCGAACGTCGCTTCAGCGCGCACGACCGAACGACCGACGAGGCGCTTCAACCCGTCGTTCTTTTCCGGCTCCCGATGAGCGACGGATTGTACTACGATCCGCCCGTCCGGCATCAACGTTTGAATCTGACACCAATCCGCAATTGCTGGGACGCACAGCTCCGCGATCGTTTTCAAGATCTCGCCGGCTTCGAGCGACGAGCTCAGCACGGCGCTCGCGTGCGCGAGGAACGTCAGTTGCTCCTCGGCTTGTTTGTGCGTATCGATGTCGGTCGTGCTACCGAACCAACGCAAGCCGTACGTTCCGTCTCGGACGGGGACCGCCCGTGCCAGATGCCAGCGGTATCGTCCCGACGCATCGCGCAGGCGCAGTTCCGCTACGTATTCGCGACCGAGCGCCACGGCTTCCAGCCACGCGCTTGCGACTTGTTCGCGGTCGTCGGGATGAACGGGTTCCAGCCAGCCGCGGGGCGCGTAGGCCTCCTGCGTCGTCATGCCCGTGTACTCGAACCAACGCGCGTTGAAGTACTCGAGTTCGCCGGTCGCCTTCGCCGTCCAGACCAATTGCGGGATCGTGTCTGCGAGAACGTGGAGAAGGCGCTCCGATTCCCCCGCACTCTCAACGGCCATGCTCAATAGACGCGCCCCCGCGAACGGCAAGTAGCATCACTTTCCCGGCCCGCCCGGTCTCTAAACCGAGCGACCGGATCAGCCGCCCGCGAGTGACTGATAAAGGTAGATGAGGGTTGCACCGGTCACGATCGCGGTTGCGATCCACCCCGCCACCGAGAGCCAAATGGGAACCGGTGTCTTGCCCATGAGCTTGCGGTCGCGGCCGAGCAGGATCATCAGCGCCATCGTGAGCGGCGTTGCGATCCCACCGGCGACCCCGCTATAGAACAAAATCTTGATCGGCGAGATACCGGCATAGCCGATCGCGAGCGCGACGACGACCGTCGAGGTCAACGTCAGGTAGAACGGCCGCGCGCCGGTAAACGGCTCGTTGAGGCTCGCTTCCCAGCCGAACATCTCGGAGATGACGAACGCCGACGTGCTCGCGAGGACCGGAACGGCGACGAGCGCCGAGCCGAGCAATCCGATTGCGAAGACTGCGGAAGCATACTTGCCTGCGAACGGCTCCAGGGCTCTTGCGGCCTGCTGAGCCGTCTC
>JAFAMS010000499.1 GCA_019233165.1 Vulcanimicrobiota bacterium
GACCAGACGCGTCAGCAGATCGAAGCTCTCCAGCGCGTCGAACGTCTCGCCACCCCCGGTCGCACGAGCGGCGTCCTCGTCGAACGGACCTTGCAAGAGCGAGAGGCGCGCCAAAAATCGTTGCTCGGAACGTTCGAGCAAATCGAAGCTCCATGCGATCCGCTCGTGGAGGATGGCCGGCGGGGAGAGCCCCATCCCATGCTCGGCGAGCTGGGGCAAGCTCATGTGCTGCAGGCGCATCGCTTCGAGCTCGACGGCGAGCGGCAAGCCGTCGACGCGCCGGCAAATGCGGCGGACCTGCGCCATCTCGTCGTCGTCGAAACCGCGATTCGGTCGCGCGTCGGCGGCGCGCTCGACGAAGAGCCGGATCGCATCGTCGAGCGGGAAGGGATCCAGACGGATACGCTGCTCGCCCGGAATCTCGAGCGGCTGGCGCGACGTCATGATGACGCGCACGTCCGGACAGCGGCGCGAAAGCTGCGCGACGAGCGCGCTACTCGCATCGAGTAAGTGCTCGCAGGAGTCGAGGACGATCAATGCCGGCGCCCTGCGCAAGGAGTCGGTGATCTCGTCGAGCGATGCCGCCGTCGGAAGTCCGAGCTCGCGCGCGAGCAGCGCGGGTAGCTCGCCACCGCTGCGCTCGGGTCCGACCTCGATCAGCCACGCACCGCCGGGGAACGTCGAGAGCGCCGCTTGTGCGGCCGTGGCGGCGAGCCGCGTCTTCCCGACGCCGCCTGGTCCGAGGATGGAAATCACCGCCGAGGTTTGCAGCGCCCGAGCGATTGCGGCCATCTCGAGGTCGCGGCCGATGAAGGACGTCGTCTGCAGCGGCAAATTGTTGCGCCCCTCGAATCGCCGTCGCGCCGGGGCGGCGTTGCCAAGGTATCCGCTCGACGCAACGCGGTTGCGGCCGTTTTGTTTGGCGCGATACAGCGCGGCGTCGACCGCTTGCACGAACTCGGCTTGGTGGTCCTCGAACGTCGGAACCATCGCGGCCGCACCGGCGCTGATGCTGACGCGATCCAGCTCGGAGCCGCGATGGACGATGCGGAGCTCGGCCACCTTGCGACACATCCGCTCCGCGACTTCGATCGCGCCGCCTTCCGGCGTGTTGGGCAAGAGCGCGATGAACTCTTCACCCCCGTAGCGCGCGATCATGTCGACGCTTCGAGAGACGGAATTTCGCAACGCTTGCGCGATCTGCTGCAGACAGTGATCTCCCGCCACATGGCCGTAGGCGTCGTTGTAGACTTTGAAATAGTCGACGTCCACCATCACCAGGCCGATCGACTCGCGGCTGCGCAGCGCGCGTCCCCATTCGTACCCGAGCCGTTCGTCGAACGCTCGCCGGTTGAAGACCGCGGTAAGCCCATCGTGCGTGGCCAGCGCTTCCAGCCGTTCCTTTTCCTGTGCGAGCGTTACGTTGAAGATCGCGACCGCCAAATACCGCGCGCAAGTGTCGATCAGCGCGACGGCATCCGAAGCGAAGCGGCGAATCCCGCCTCCCAGCGCCAGAAAGCCGAAGGCGTGCGGTCCGTAGCGGAGGGGAACGAAGAGAACGACGCGATCGTGGCTCGTCGGCCGCAAGCTCGGCGTCGTCGCGTCGATCTCGTCGGTCGCGATTTCGGCGAGCGCCGCGATCCCGGAATCGTCGCCGGCGCTGAACGACCACCGCAGTCGCGGCGTCGCCTCATCCGTCTCGACGATCGCGACGAAGTGCGCGCCGAATTGCGACGCGAGCAACTCGCAGACGCGATTGAACAGAATATCCGGCGGAAGCGCGGAGACGAGCATCTCGGCGGTGCGCCGAATGATCATCCGTTCGCGCAACAAACCGCCGGATTTGACGGCGGTATCGGGCGGCATGGGGGCTGGATGCTTCTCCCGCCGAGAGAGCTTCCCTCGGGGCTAGCGCGCGATCAAGGCGGCACAGAGTCCCAGGATCGCGATCTCCTCGACGACGATGAGCGCGCCATAGACGTCGCCGGTGACGACGCCCCCCAGCTTGCGCTTTGCCCACGCGGCGCCTCCCGCCGCAAACGCCGCGCCCGCAGGGAGGGCAACCCATGCCCACGGCGCGACGAGGACCGAGAGCGCGAGCACGGCAAGCGCTTCGAGCGCGAGAACGAGCGCCGGCGGACGCGCGGGGTCTGTGCCGTACGGGTGGACGAGAAGATTAAGGACCGCATTCCACCGGGAGGCGCCGGCCGCGAACGCAATCGCCGGGACGAGCTTGATTGCGGGGAGCGCGCCGAGTGCGGCGACCCATCCGACGCACGCGATCGCGAAGTAAGCGACGGCAAAGGATCCGTGATGCGGATCTTTGAGGATCTCGAGCCGCCGCTCCGGCGAGACCGGCGCGAAGAGCGCATCGCAAGCGTCAAGAAACCCGTCGACGTGGAGCGCTCCGGTCAGCGCGATCGAGAGGCCGAATGCGACCGCAACGGCCAGCGCCGCCGGCGCCACCAGGCTTACGCCGTACGCCGCCCCGCCCGCGATCGCGCCGAGCGCGACGCCGACGAGCGGCAAATAGACAATCGTTCTTGGGACCGGAGCCGCGCCGGTGCTCCGAGTCCACAGGGGCAGCGCGGTGAAGTAGCCGAGGGCGGCCTTCATCC
>JAFAMS010000488.1 GCA_019233165.1 Vulcanimicrobiota bacterium
CCGGTCTTCCGCGCGTCGAGGAGATCTTCGAAGCGCGCAAGCCCAAGGGCAAAGCGACGGTTTCGGCGGTCGCCGGAAGCGTGCGCATCGCCGAGGACACCAAGAGCAAGCGCAACGTGATCGTCATCGACAAGCACGGCGAAGAGCACGAGTTCGATGCGCCGCTCGGCTCGCACTTGATCGTCCACGACGGCGACAAGGTCGAGCCCGGCGACCCCCTCACGGAAGGCTCGCTCGATCCGCACGAGATCCTCGAGTTCAAGGGCGAGACCGCGCTGCAGAACTACCTGGTCCAGGAAGTCCAAAAGGTGTATCGCTCCCAAGGGGTCGACATCAACGACAAGCACATCGAGACGATCGTTCGCTCGATGCTGCGCAAGGTGAAGATCGTCAGCGGCGGCGACACGCGGATGCTTCCGGGCCAGCTGATCGAAGCGGCTGCGTTCCACGAGCAGAACGAACAGATGAAGTCGGAAGGCAAAGAACCGGCCGAAGGGCGTCCGGTCCTGCTCGGCGTCACCAAGGCCTCGCTCGCGACCGAGTCGTTCCTCTCGGCGGCGAGCTTCCAAGAGACGACGCGCGTCCTCACCGATGCGGCGATCAAAGGAAAGTACGATCCGCTGCTCGGCCTGAAGGAGAACGTCATCATCGGGAAGCTCATCCCGGCGGGGACGGGGATGTCGCGCTACCGCAACGTCGAGATCCAACCGGAAGGCCAAGAGCTCGACGACGAAGGCCGGCCGAAGTATCCCGTCTACGCCGACGGATACGAAGGCCCGGTCGATAGCGGCGCCGTGATCGGCCCGAACGGCGAGGAGCTCAGCTCCAAGCTCATGGGTCCGTACGAGCGGCAACGTCTGCAGGAGAACACGGTGACCTACGAGGGCGAATACGAGCCCGAAGTCTCGGTCAGCGTCCCGCCGACGAAGACGCAATACGTCAAACGCGGGATCAACCCCGAGGATCTGTAGCTCTTGTCATCCCGAGCGTAGCAATGCGAAGCATTGCGGAGTCGAGGGACCACGGAAAACGTGGTCCCTCTTCTTTTTATGCGGTCATGAAGAGCGCGCTGCGGATTGCTTCGAGGTTTTCCCGTAAGGCGCGCTGGTAGATCCAGATGTCGCCGGAATACGCGATCGCGCGAAAGCCGAGCGCGATCATGTGATCGGCTTCGGCGGGCGAACCGGCCATGAAGCCGGCGGCTTTGCCGAAACGTTTCGCGACCCCGGCGCAGCGATGGAGCGCCTGGACGTACTGCGGATGGCCGAACTCGCCGGGAATTCCGAGCGAGTTGGTGAGATCGAAGTGACCGATCCAAAGGACGTCGATCCCCTCGACCGCGCCGATCTCCTCGACGTTTTCGAGCCCCGCGCGCGTCTCGATCTGCGCGATCACCAGCGTTTCGTCGTTCGCCGAGCGCATGGTTTCGACGAGCGTTGCAGCGTCGTACGCGTCGTGCGCGATCCCGAAGGCCGCGCCGCGCCGCCCCTGCGGGGGATACTTTGCCGCAGCGACGACGGCCTCGGCTTGGGCGCGCGATTCGACCATCGGCACCATGATCCCGAGCGCCCCCACATCCAGCACGCGGGCGATGTGATGGTACTGCGCGCCTCGGACGCGTACCAAAGGGACGGCCGGCGTGTGCCGCATGGCTGCGAGCATCCCGAGCAGTTTTTCGTCGTCGGTCGGCGAGTGCTCGCAGTCGAACAGCACGAACTCGGCGCCGGCGTTTGCGGCGATTTGTCCGATCGCCGGCGTGCGAAACTCGAAGACCATCGTGCCGAGCGCAACCTCGCCGCGCCGCAGGGCAGCTTTCACGGGATTCGAACGGAGTGCCATGGCTCGCCCCTTTCGCTCTGTTCTCGCCGCGTTTCTTAGTCTCGCGACGTGCGCCTTACTTCCGGCCGCCGCTTCGTCGGCCGCGGCCGACACGGTCGTGATCGCTCAGGGTGTCGATGCATCGACGCTCGATCCGCTCAAGCTCTCGATCACGGCCGACACGAACGTCCAATCTCAAATGTTCGATCCCCTTGCGAAGCGCGACGCGAGCGGGAAGCTCGTCCCCGTCCTCGCCACCTCGTGGGGGCGGATCTCGCCTACGGTCTGGCGCTTTCGGCTGCGCAAGGACGTCAAGTTTTGGAACGGCGACCCCTTTACCAGCGCCGATGTGAAGTTCACCGTCGAGAAAATTCAGGACCCCGCGTACCACTCACAGCAGGACACGCGCGTCGATACGGTCGCTCGCGTCGAGACGCCGGAGACGTACACGGTCGACATGGTCACGAAGCGGCCGACGCCGTTACCACCCGCGATCACCCGCCAGATCTTCATCGTCGACTCCAAGTACTGGATGCAGCACGGCGACCAATACATGGTCGAGCATCCGATGGGGACCGGCGCGTATCTCTTCAAGGAATGGGTCAAAGACGACCGCGTGACGCTCGAGGGGAACCCGAACTATTTCGGCGGCGAGCCGAAAATCAAACACGTGATCTTGCGGCCGATCCCCGACGGTGCGACGCGCGTCTCGGCGCTGCGAGCCGGGGAGGTCGACCTCATCACGAACGTCCCCTTCCAATACGCCTTGATCTTGACGGGCGGCCAAAACACGCGGATGACGAGTGCCCGCAGCGACCGGATCCTCTACGTCGCTTTCAATTTGCGGCAACCGGGTCCGCAGAACAACAAGCTGGTGCGCCAAGCCTTGAACTACGCGCTCGACGTCCCGCTCTTGATCAAGAGCGTACTAGGCGGTCGCGCGTTCGAAGATCCCGAGCCGATTCCACCCAACTATTTCGGCTACGACCCGAGGATCAAGCCCTACGTACACGATCTCGCCAAAGCGAGGGCGCTGTTGGCGGAGGCCGGCTTTCCGGACGGCAAAGGCCTCAGCCTCGTCCTCAACGGGCCGATCGGGCGGTACGCGGCCGACAAGGAATTGACGCAAGCGATCGCGGCGCAGCTCAGCGCGACCGGCGCGACCGTAACGCCGCATTCCCAAGAATGGACGAGCTACATCCAGCAAGCGAACCGCCGGGCGCTCGTCAACATGTTCATGTTGGGGTGGGGCAACATCACCTACGACGCCGACAACACGCTCGCGGCGCAGCTTAACAGCAACGGCCTAACGTCGACCTACCACGACGAACAAGTCGACAAGTGGACGGACGACGCGAAGTACGAGCTCGACCCGAAGAAACGTGAGGCGCTCTATCACAAGATCTTCGAAAAGATCCGCGACGATGCGCCGTGGCTTTTCCTGTTCCAGTACGAGGATCTCTATGCGACCTCGAAGCGTCTGCAGTGGGACGCGCGCTCGGATGAGTACATCTACTGTGTGGACATGAAGCTTCGCGCGTGAGAGCGACCGTCGACGCCGCGATCGTCGGCGCCGGGATCATCGGCGCGAGCATCGCCGAGCGGATTCTCGCCCGCCGGCCCTCGTGGCGTGTCGTGCTGCTCGAACGCGAGGAGGCTCCCGGAACCGGCGAGACGCGCTGGGCGACCGGCGGGGTTCGCCAACAATTCGGAACCGAAGCGAACGTTCGCTTGAGCCAGATCAGTCTTCCGATCTTCGAATTGTTCGAGGATCATTACGACGTCGATCCGGGATTTCGCCAGCACGGCTATCTGTTCGTCACCGCGGAAGACGAGCGATTGCGGACGATGGACGCTCAGCTTGCAACGCAGCAGCGACTGGGCGTCGCAACGGAGCGTCTCGACCGCGCCGAGATGAAGAAGCGCTGTCCGCCGCTCTTCACCGACGATCTCGCCGGCGGAAACTTCAATCCCAAGGATGGCTCGATTCAGCCTGCGGCACTCCTGCAAGCGTACGTCGATTGGTTTCGCCGCCGCGGCGGAGCCCTCGCGACCGAGGCGCCGGTAACCGCGCTCGAACGCGGCCCCTCGTCATGGACGCTGGTCACGCCGCGCGCGGAGTACGAAACGGAGCACGTCGTGCTCGCGTGCGGTCCGCAGACGCGAGCGGTCGCGCGGCTCGCGGGTTTGGACGTTCCGGCGAATCCGTTTGCGCGTCAGGTCTTCGTCGCTGAGGCGCACGCAGCGATTCCACCCGAGATTCCGCTGACCGTCGACCTCGACACGGGCTGGTACGTCCACGCGCAGCGCTCCGAACTACTCCTCGGCGGGACGGACAAACAGAATCGTCCCCTTGCCGGCGTCGCCGTCGCGGAAGTCGATTGGAGCGGGGTCGATGCAATCTTTTCCGCTGCCGCGCACCGGATGCCGGTCCTCGCCGACGCAAAGATCGTCCGCGCCTACGCCGGCGCGCGCACCCTGACGCCCGATCACCATCCGATCCTCGGTCCCGTCGCCTCGCATCCCGGCCTCTACTTGGCGGCCGGCCTTTCAGGCCACGGGATCATGCACTCGCCGGCAGTCGGAATTCTGCTTGCCGAATGGGTAACCGAAGGCGCGCCGCGAACCTGGGACGCTCGACCTCTGACGCTCGAGCGCTTCGCCTCGCACAACGCGCTCGACGAAACCGCCGCTTTTTAGGAGAGAGCCGTTGCGTCGTTTTCTCGCATTCTTCGTCGCCGTGTCGCTGCTCGGGAGCGCGGCCGTTCGCGCGGCCGGCGAACCGGTCGTCATCGGTCTGGCCGTCCCGCTTTCGCCTCCCGGCGACGTCACCGCCGGACAGTTGATCCGGCGCGGCGCCGAACTCGGCGTCGAATACGTCAACACCCAAATGAAAGGCGTCCTCGGGCGCGACGTCACCCTCGCGGTGGAAGACGACATGGGCCAGCCGGAAGCCGGCGTCGCCGCATACCGGCGGCTTGTCAACGACAAGCACGCCGTAGCGGTGACCGGCTCGTTCCATTCTTCGGTTCAGCTCGCGATCAACGAGGTCGCCAAAGACGTCGGCGTGCCGACGATCGCGACCCAAGCCTCGGCGGCGGACATCACCGC
>JAFAMS010000491.1 GCA_019233165.1 Vulcanimicrobiota bacterium
CGAAAACGTCTTCTGACCGAGGAACGTCTTGCGCATGTAGGGTTCCATCGACTCGACCTTCGTGAGCCGGCCGAGGATTTGGATCTTGCGCTCCGGCGAGAGCTTGACGCGATTGAGACCGCTCTCGATGTAATCGCGCAGCCAGCGCCGCTGCTCGCGATTCGAGATGTGCTCGATCTGGTACGCGATCTGCCCGGCATAGGTATCGCGGAGCCGCGGCACGATCTCGGCGAGCGAGTTCCCGCCGACTTTCGTGTGCAGCACGGTCGCGGGGATCGCGCTCATGATCGCGGGGGTAAGGTTGTACGTGCGCGGATCGAGCCCCGGGTCGCCCGGCGGTTCGGAACCGAGCGGATCGAGGTTCGCGGCCATGTGGCCGTGGATGCGATAGTTCGAAACGAGCGCTTGTCCGGCAGAGGCGCCGCGCAGCAGCTCTTCGCTCTGCGCCGTCCCGACGGTGCTCGCCGTCGCTTCGAGCGCGGCGACCGTCGACACCGGCGCGCTGAGTGCGAACGAGCCGAAGACGTCCGAGTAAAACGCCTGGTCGTTGAGCAGCTGCTCGACGCGCCGCAGGTATTCGCCCGACTGCGCGCCCTGGATGACGCGATGATCGTACGTGCTCGTCATCGTCATCACTTTCTCGATGCCGAGCAGCTGCAGCGTTTGCGCCGGCGACTTCGTGAAGCCGGGCGGATATCCGATCGCGCCGGTCGCGATGATCGCGCCCTGCCCGGCCATCAGCCGCGGCACCGAAGCGACGGTCCCGATTCCGCCGGGGTTCGTCAGCGTGAACGTCGCGCCGGCGAGCTCGTCGGCGGTCAGCTTATTCTCGCGCGCTTTGCCGACGAGCTCCTCGTACTTGGCGCGGAACGCCGCAAAATCGAGCTTGTCGGCATCCTTGATCACCGGAACGACGAGGAAGCGGGTCCCGTCTTTGCGCTCGGCATCGACCGCAAGGCCCAGGTTCGCCGGTGCGTCGATGCGCTGCGGCGCGCCGTTCTCGCGGCGGAAGCTGGACGTCATCCCCGGGACGTCACGCGTCGCACGCACGAGCGCGAACGCGATCAGGTGCGTGAACGAGACTTTCTGCGGCTTCCCGGCAGCGGCCAGCGCGTCGTTGAGCTGCTTGCGGCGGACGTCCAGCGTCCCGACGCCGATCGTCCGGAAGCTCGTCGCCGTCGGGATCGCCAGGCTCTGCTCCATGTAGGATGCGAGCGTCCCGACCGGGCCCTTGAGCGTCGTGACCTTCGCGTCGCGCGGGAGCGGCGGCGGCGGGAGCGACGGCGCTTTCGCGATCCCCTTTTCGAGTGCGAGATCGACGTCGTGACGCATGACGAGCCCGTCCGGGCCGGATCCACGGATCGATTTCACGTCGATCCCGTGCCGCTCCGCAACGCGCTCGGCTTGCGGGGTTGCAAGCCCGCTTGGGGTCGCTGCCGCCGGCGCCGAGGCGCCGTTTCCGGATGGAACCGCTTCGGGGGCGGTCTGACTGCGGTCCGGCTTGGGCGCACTCGCCGGACTCACGCCGGCGGGCCGCTGGGCGGAAGTATCGATCTCGGCGAGCGGCGTTCCGACGGCGACCGTTGCGCCTTCGCCGGCCAGGACTTTGGTCACGACGCCGGCGGCGGGAGCGGGGACTTCGACGTCGACTTTGTCGGTCGTGACCTCGACGAGCGTCTCGCCGGCATCGACCCAATCGCCGACGCGCTTGCGCCACTCGACGATCGACCCTTCGGTGACCGATTCGCCCATCTCGGGCAACGGGACCGCTACCGTCGCCCCGATCATCCTCCCCGCACTCCGCTCTCGAACATCCCCACGTTTTCCTGACAAGCTGACCTTCGCAGCCGTTGCGCTTTCATCCCCGGCTCACGCGCGGCCGCGAGAGTTGACGCTACAGTAGTCGCTAAGGAGAGTCCATGAGAAATCTCGTCGCGCTTGCCGCCGCGCTGGCGGCCTTCGCCTTCGTCCCGCTTGCTGCGGTCTCCGACCCGACCGCAACGCCGACTCCGACGGCTGCGCCGCCGGCCGCGACCGTGCACATCAAGAACTCGGCGTTCGTTCCCCAGACCGTGAAGATTCAGGCCGGCCAGGCGGTGCAGTTCGTCAACGACGACGACTTCTCGCACACGGTGACCGCGGCGGACAACTCGTACGACTCGGGCGACATGCCGAAGGGGAAAAAGTGGACGCACGTCTTCGCCAAGGCGGGGACGTACGAGTACGTCTGCACTTATCATTCGTTCATGAAGGGAACGGTAACGGTCAGCGCGCCGTGAACTCCGCGCGCGTCGTCTTGTAGAGCCGGACCGTCGGATACGAGATCCCTTGAACCGAGACATCGCGTTCGTGCCGCAAGCCGTTATGTTCGGCGACGCGCTGAGAGGCGACGTTCTCGGGATGGATGAGCGAGATCATGTGCGGAACGCCGAACCGGCCGAAGCCGTCCTCGAGCAGCGCGCGCGCGGCTTCGGTCGCGTACCCCTTCCCCCAGTGGCGCCGCGCGATCAAATAGCCGACCTCGAATTCGGTTTTCCCTTCGATCGTCCAGCGTAGGTGCCCGCAGCGGCCGATCAGCTCGCCGCTCTCGCGCAGCTCCGTCGCGTACAATCCGTAGCCGTCGTTTTCGTGCTCGTCGATGCGCGCCGCGAGCCGCTCGCGCAACTGGTTGAGCGTCCCGGTGTACGGCCCGTTCATGTAGCGCATCACCTCCGGGTCGAGGTACATCGCGTAAAGCGCTTCAGCATCGTCGACGCTCAGCGGACGGAGCATCAGCCGTTCCGAATCGATGCGCGTCTCTAGGTAGGCTCTCATCGACTACTGAGGCGGGACATCCCAAAGAACGAGTAGACCGTCGTCGCCGGTGACCGCGAGCCGCTCGAGGCCTGCGATGCGCGCGGCGTCACCGGACGCGAGCCGCTCCTCCCCCAGACGCACGGCACCTTCGGCGACGAAGGCGAAGCCGAGGCGACCTGGATCGAAGCGATGCTCGAGGTGCCGGCCCTGCGCTAAGCGCGTAACGTAAAACGCGGCATCCTGCGTGAGCCGCACCGGTGCGTCGACGGCGGGACGTCCGCTCGCAACCGTCAGCCAGCGGTTGAGGCGATCGCGTTCTTCGAACTCGACCTGGCCGTATGCCGGTGCGATCCCGAGCTTCCCCGGAATCACCCACATCTGCAGAAAATGCAGCGGTTCCGTTTTTGAGTGATTGTACTCGGAGTGCCGGACCCCGGTGCCGGCGCTCATGTACTGCGCACCGCCGGGTCCGACGACGCCGTGACTCCCGGTCGAATCGCGATGTTCGAGGCGTCCGGCGAGAACGTACGTAACGATCTCCATGTCGCGGTGCGGATGGGTTGGGAAACCTTGACCCGGTTGAACCACGTCGTCGTTGAGGACGCGCAGCGCGCCCCAGTTCACGTTGTTCGGATCGTGATAATCGGCAAAGCTGAACGAGTGACATGTCTGCAGCCAGCCGTGATCGAAGCAGGCCCGCTCGCCGGCGCGCTGGACCAAAAACGTCGGTGTTGCCCTAGCGGTCATGAGGAGGTCTCCCGTCGAGATGGCCGATCAACGTTCGCTGAGCTTTGCCAAAGACATCCGGCCGATGTTCACGGATACGGACGTCGACCACATGCAGTCGGCCGGGCTCGACCTCTCGAGTCGAGACGAAGTGGCAAAGAGCGCCGATGCGATTTACCAGACGGTGAGCGAGGGCTCGATGCCTCCGCCCGGTTCGGGCGAGACGTGGACCGTCGAGATGTGCGACCGATTCAAACGCTGGAAAGATCAGGGCTGTCCGCCCTAACTTTGTTAGTGCTGGACTCTGATCAGCTTGGTTTCGACCGTGTACTTGTTGATGCCCATGCGAGGCCCGAACGTGACCAGCTCGTCGACGTAGACCGGTATTTGCAAGCGCGGGTCGACGAGAATGTTTGCTTTCTGGTTGACGGTGACGTCCCGGCTGCCTTGTTGGTTCATCGTTCCTTCGGCATACACCGAATCGAGCGGCTGACCGTTGTTCATCACCGTGCCTTTTCCGGTCAGGTTGTACGCGCAGAGCCAATTTCTGACTTGACCGAGGAAACCTTGATTCCCGCCCGGCGTAAAGGTCGCGCGAACGGTGTAGCTCTGCTTCCACGTTGCCGTCGGTCCGGCGGAGAGCGCGGAGAAGTAGTTCTTCCCCAGCAGCGGCACGATGACGGCTTGAATCGGCGACATCGCAAACGGCGCTTGATTGCAGGAGACCCCGCCGCTCGGATACACCTCGCACGTGTAGCTCTGTCTCGGTTTGGCCGACATCCACCAGTCGTCGGTCATCTTCAGCAGGAATCCGCCGTCACTCGCCGGCCCGACGTAGTCGAGCGTCGTCGTGCCGGTACCATCGCCCGAGGCGTGGGCCTTGGTGTTGTAACCGAACCGGTAGACGAGATGGCGCACCGTCCGCGGAGGCGCAACGGCATGCGACGCGGCGGCGGGTGAGGTCGCCGCGGCCGTTGCAGAAACCGCCGGCGGCGGCGACGTCTGCTGCGCTTGCGCCGGGATCGACGCGAAGGACGCGGCGGCGGCGAGCACG
>JAFAMS010000235.1 GCA_019233165.1 Vulcanimicrobiota bacterium
TCGGCTCCTCGGGCGTCGCCGATCTGCGTACCGGCGCGCCGATCGACGACCGTTCGCTGTTCGTCCTCGCCAGCACGACGAAGACGTTCGTGGCCACGATGGTCCTGCGGCTCTACGAGCAGGGCCGGTTCGGCCTGGACGATCCGATTGCGCCGTACGTCCCGTCGTACGTTCCCGACGCCGGTGAGGTGACCGTTCGCGAGCTTCTGGGGCACACCGCCGGCTACCCCGACGCCGAAGGCGAGCCTATGATCCTTCGGTGGCTCAGCGATCCAAACCATCGCTGGAGCCGCGCGCAGTTGATGCGGCGCCAAAAGCCGGTGCGTTCGCCTCCCGGGGCGCGCTTTCGGTACTGCAATTCGTGCTACGTCATGCTGGGGGCGCTCGTCGAATCCGCGTCCCGCGGCTCGGTCGGCGACGCCTATCGCCGCCTGATCGAGGATCCGCTCGAACTGACCGGCGAGACCGCGTTCGTGCGAAGTCCCGCCAGCGCGGAGCGGATCGTCCACGGCTACGACGGCCGGGATCGCAAGGACACGTTTAGTGGAGCGCGACGCCTCGGCGTTCCCACGGGGGACTGGGGCACGATATGGACCGACGGCGGCCTCGCGGCCACCGCGCGAGGGGTCGCGCGGTTCACCGACGCGCTCTTCGGCGGTCGCGTCTTGCGGCCGGCGACCCTCGCCCAGATGGTCGATCCGGGCCCGAACCGCACGTACGGTCTCGGGACGTACCGCATGCGGTTCGACGGCCACCGATGGCAGGGCAACGACGGCTTCTACTATGGCTTCACGAGTACGACGATGTACGACGCCGATCGGAAACTGACGCTGACGGTGCTGACGAACCTGACCGATCGTTACGACCCGGCGTTTGCGATGTGGCAATCGCTCGCGCGCGTCGTCGACGCATTAGGTCTTTAGTCCCAAACGAATCCTAACACGGAACCTTTAGAGCGGAGGACTCGGGCGTATGCTCGCAAAGGACCTGTCAGTTTGAGCCGCTCCCGACTCGGGTACGGGCGAACTACACGACCCATCTCCCCTCACGGTCGCACTTGCGATTAGGAAAGGACGAATTCCGATGCCCCGTGGAGTCGATCGCGCTTCATTCCTGAAAGCAGCGGCGGGCGCCGCTCTCACGTTGCCGGCCGCGCCTGCACTCGCTTCGACGCTGCGCCTTCGTGAAGGCTACGTCGTTCCGCCGGTTTACACCAAAGTCACGCAGATCGCCGATCTCTCGACGCTCGCGCAACTTCTGCCGATGGTCGGACTCGACCAAACGCTGAACGGCGGCGGCCAGGGATCGTGGACGCTGTTCGCGCCGACGAACGAGGCGTTTGCGGCGATGCCGGCCTGGCAGCTCAACCACCTGATGAACAACCAAGCGAAGCTGACGAAGCTACTGCAGTACCACGTACTTCCCGAGCAGGTAACTCTTGCCCAGTTCCAGACCGGTCAGTACGCGTCGCTTGAAGGTGCGAACGTCAAGATCACCGTCGTGGTCCCCGACAAGACCGTCAGAGTGATCAAGTCGGAGATCGTCGTTCCGAACGTGCTCGCGACGAACGGCCGCATCCACATCATCGACAAGGTCCTGACGAAGATTCTCGGCTTCCCCAACTAACGAGGTCATCGCAATGGACGAGGGCGCCGCGGTCTCCGCGGCGCCCTTCTCATGCGGCTACCAGATGCCGAGCATCGTCTTGACGTCGTCGCTCGCCATCTCGCGCGGATCCCACGGCGGATCGAAGGTCAGCTCGACGCGCGTCGACGTGACGCCGGGCAGCGAACGCACCTTGCTCTCCACCGCCTGCGTGAACATCGGACCGACCGGACACATCGGCGACGTTAACGTCATGGTGACCGTCACCTCGTCGCTCTGGGCGCCGCCGACCTCGATGCCGTAAACGAGCCCCAGGTCGATGATCCCCATGTGGAGCTCCGGGTCTTCGACCGTCTTGAGCGCTTCTCGAACTTCGTCCGTTGTCGGCATGGCGTTCCTCCGGGAGTTAGAAGCCGGCGGCGGGCCGGCCGGTTTCATCGTGCCCCG
>JAFAMS010000325.1 GCA_019233165.1 Vulcanimicrobiota bacterium
AAGAGGGAAATCTCGGGCTGATCCGCGCCGTCGAGAAGTTCGATTACCGTAAAGGCTACAAATTCTCGACGTATGCGACCTGGTGGATTCGCCAGGCGATCACGCGCGCGCTCGCCGACCAAGCCCGGACGATACGCATCCCGGTTCACATGGTCGAGACGATCAACCGGCTGATCAAGATCTCGCGCCAGCTGCTTCAAGAGCTCGGCCGGGACCCGTCGGTCGAAGAGATCGCCGCCGAGATGGGGCTCACCCCCGAAAAGGTTCGCGAGGTCATCAAGATTTCGCAAGAGCCGATCTCGCTCGAAACGCCGATCGGCGAGGAAGAAGACTCGCACCTCGGTGACTTTATCGAAGATCAAGAAGCGATCGCGCCCGCCGAAGCGGCCTCGGTTCTCTTGCTCAAGGAGAAGATGGCCGACGTCCTGCGCAACCTCACCGAGCGCGAGCGCAAGGTGCTCGTCCTGCGATTCGGGCTCGAAGACGGCCATCAGCGCACGCTCGAAGAGGTCGGCCAAGAATTCGGCGTCACCCGCGAACGGATCCGTCAAATTGAGGCAAAGGCGCTTCGCAAGCTGCGCCATCCTTCGCGCGGCAAAGCGCTTCGCGACTACTGGAGCAACGAGTAAGGCTCCTCATCCCGAGCGTAGCGCGAAGCGCGTAGTCGAAGGACCGCTACAATCGAACTCCGCCCTGACGCTCGAGCAGACGCGTCTTTGCGGTGGCGAATTCTTCATCGGTGAGCACTCCCTCGCGGCGCAGTTCCTCCAGACTGCGCAGCTGCGCCGGAAGATCCGGGGTCTGGCGCAGACGCTGTGCGCGTTGAAGGACGCCGATCAAGAGCAACCCCATCAGCACGAAGGGAGCCAGTTGCAGGAGCCAGGGGATTAGTCGGTAGTTGGGCACGGTCACGAACTTCTGCATGGCGAAAAGCACGAAAATGAAAATGCCGAGAATCAAGAAGATCGCGCGCGCGTGCCGGCCCACTCAGGCCCTCTTCTTGCGTCCGCTTTGGAGTGCTTCGAGCGACGCCACCTTTTTGGTTTGTTTCTCGGCGGCGAGCCAGTCGATGGCGCCCTTCGTGATCTCATCGAGGCGGCACGGGATGACGCGGTAGTACGGGGCGTTGACTTTGCGGACCGCGTCGGCGCGTTTCGCGTCGCTGAAGACGCCGACGAGGCGGCCTGCTCCGCCCAGGTCGTAGACCACGAAGACCTCTTTCGCTGCCATCGGTGCTCCTACACCGGTATCGTGACGTCGGGGATTTGTTCCACCCGCGTCATCCGGTCGGATTCGACGAGCCGCCCGAGGACGTCGAAGCCGCTTTCGACCCGGCCGAACACGGTGAAATCTCGGTTCAGATGGAGCGCCGGCGAGAGCGTGATGTAGAATTGCGTCCCGGCGGAGTCGCGCTGCGGCCCGTTCTTGTCGTAGTTCAGACCCATTGAAATCACACCCGAATCCTGTTCGATCGGATTCTCCTCCGCCTGGATCTGATAGCCTGCGTCGCCTTCACCGTTGTCGTTCGGATCGCCGGTCTGCACGACAAAGTCCGGCACGATCCGGAACCACCGCAGCCCGTCGAAATAGCCGCGATTCGTCAGGAGCAAGAAATTCGCGACCGTGTTCGGCGCCCATTCCGGAAACAGGACGACGGTCAGCGTCCCCTTCGTGGTTGCGATGCGCACGCGCGGATGCGGACCCGGTGCAGGGCCGGTCATCTGCGCGGTCGTGCGCGGCAAGATGTGCGGGGTGAGGATCAGCTGATCGAGCCGCGGGCGGCTCGGCTTTCCCGTGAAGCTCGGCCGCGGGAGCCGCGCAACAGTTTCGCTCGGCTCCGGTAACGGGGAAGGCGTGGCGACGCCTTCGGCGATGGCGGTGAGATGTTCGGTCCGCTTCCCGCCGCCGAGGACCGCGAGCGTCTCGCGCGCTTCCTCGCTTACGCGCCAGTCGGGATCGTTCGCCAGTCCTTGCACGTCCGCGATCCGATTCTTGTCGGCGGCGCGCGCGATCGCGCGGAGCGCCTGGATGCGGACGATCGGTGATGCGTCGCGCAGCGCGGTGGTTACGATCGCGGGCGAAAGCTCCTTTGCGAAGCCGCGCATCAGGCCCCACATCTCATGCCAGCGCGCCGTCGCGTCGTCCTCGTGGGAGAACGCGTCTTGCAACGCCGACAACGCGGGGGCGTGCACCCGCGGGTACGCGCCGAACGACGCGATTGCGACCGCCGCGCGACCGCGCAGCACGGGCGAAGCGCTCGCCCGCAGGAGACGCGCGATGCGTTCGAACGCGCGTTGTGCGGCCGTCGCGTTGAATGCGCGCACGGTCGCAAAGCGTCCGGCCGCATCGAGCGCCGCGACCTTTACCGCATCCGAACCGTCGTCGAGCGCACCGAGGATCGCCGCACCGGCGCGTTCTCTGCGATCGGCGGCCATGGCGGCGAGAAACCCACCGACGTCGACGCTGGTATGACTCCCCGAAACCTTGGCGGGCGACGCCGTCGGGGCGGGGGCCAGGGGCTCGGCCAAGAGCCCCAGCGAGTAAACGACCATTGCCCTGATTCCCGCGTCGC
>JAFAMS010000348.1 GCA_019233165.1 Vulcanimicrobiota bacterium
AATTCGCAGGCGTTGAGCAGGCCCAAGATGTTGACGTTGAAGCGCAAGTTTCGCAAACCGGACGTAATGCGGCCGTTCTCGATCAAGAAGGTTCCGTCGCGGGTCATTCCGGTTACGATCGTCTTGCGTTGATCGACGACGCGGATGTACCAGCACCGGCTGATCAAGATCCCGCGTTTCGTCGACGCGATCAGCTCGTCGCGCGTTCGCTTCCCCGGCGCGACGACCGGATAGCGCGGCTGCGGCCCGTCGACGTATCCGACTTCGGGCGCATAGTGCCCGGTGTTGGCAAGGCCGAGGCGCGCGGCCCATTCGGTATCGGTCACGAACGAGCGTGCGACGCCGTTCTCGAGCAGCGCGACGCGCTGCGTCGGGGTTCCTTCGGAGTCGAACGGCCTGCCGGCGTGCAAAGGATGGGCGTAGTCGTCGACGAGCGAGACGTTCTCGCCCACGTATCGCCGGTCGAGACCGTCCGAGACGAAGGAGCCGCCTTCGTCTACGCGTTGCGCCGAGAAGTGCGGCAACAGATAACGCAACAGCTCGCCGACGGCCGGCGGCTCGGCGACGACCGTCCATTCGCCGACGTCGCAGGACTGCAGCTCGCCGGCGTCCCGCGCCTTCGATGCCGCCGACCTTGCCAGCGCGACCGCATCCAGCGCGCCGAAACGCCGGCTGTAGGTCTCCGCGAACCCGCTCGCCTGCGTCGCGATGCACTTGACGTTGACCCCTGAGTCGGTCGACGAAAACGCGGCGCGCAGGCCGTTGGTGTTCGCGATTGCGATCGCATCCCGGCTCGTCGCCACGTACCCCGCAGCCCACGCGCCGGCTTCCTCGGCGACGTTGAAGACGGCGGCGGCCGCATTCGCGCGAACCTCGGGCGTCGCGCTCGCAGTCGCCCGATCGAAAGCTCCCTCCGGCGGAGCGTACGCTGCAGGCTTCGGAAGCGTGACCGGAACTGCCGGTTTCGGCGCGAAGCGCGCTTGCTCCGCAGCTTTCGCGGCGGTCGCGCGGAGCGAGCTCTCGTCGCGCGCGCTCGTTGACGCAAAACCCGCGCGGCCGTCGACGACGGCTCGAAAGTTGACGGTGACCGACGTTTCGTCGAGATTCTGGTGGATCGCGCTGCGCGTGTATCGCGTCAGCGCTAACTCGCCGTCGACGACGACGGCTTCCAGCGCATCGCCGCCGCCGTCGCCGAGCGCACGCTCGGCGAGCGCGAGCCGCTCGTCATCCCGCATCGTAACCGACCCCCACGCGAACGTTCCGAAAGCGCGCCGGCGCGGCGGCCTGCGTCGTCTTCCCAATTTGAACCGGCTCGCCTTTGCCGCAATTCGGCGTCCCCCAGGGAACCCACGTCGACGGCTCGCCGATCGCGTCGCACGAACCCCAGAACTCCGGCGTGATGCCGGCGTACGTGGGATTCTTGAGAATTCGACCGAGCTTGCCGCGCTTGATCTCCCACCCGATCTGACACCCGAACTGAAAGTTCAACCGCCGGTCGTCGATCGACCACGACCGGTTCGCCTCCATGTAAATCCCCTCGTCGACCTCGCCGATCAGTTGCTCCAACGTGTGTTCGCCGGGGAGAAGATTGAGGTTGCACATCCTGATCATCGGAACGTGCTCCCAGCTCTGCGCGCGCACGCAAGCGTTCGTCGTCGTTCCGATCGAGCGCGCCGTGTCGCGCGACATTTCGAATCCGGCCAAGACGCCGTCGCGCACGATGTCGGAGATCCCGCTCGGGCTCCCTTCGTCGTCCCAACCGCAGCTCGCGAAGCCTCCCGGGAGCGTGTTGTCGATGACGATCGTGACGAGCGGGGAGCCGTAACGGAGCGTCCCGACGAGACTCGGGTCGAGGAAGCTCGTCCCCGAAAAGTTAGCCTCCCAGCCGAGGATCCGGTCGAGTTCGGCGGCGTGACCGCACGATTCGTGAATCTGCAGCGAGACTTGCGAGCCGCCCAGGACGATGTCGCAGACTCCGGCCGGCGATTGCGGGGCGGAGAGCAGTGCGACCGCCTCTTCCGCAAGGCGGGGAGCGTTTTCGATCAGCCCGGCGCGCTCGACGACTTCCCAGCCGCCGGTAAGGTACAGGCCGCGGTCGCCCGGCCAGCCCCGATCTTGCGCGTCGCCGTCGCCGACGGCGAGGACGTGGATCGCGCTTCCGATTTGACGGATGTCCTGCGCGAGCCGCGAGCCGATCGTGCTGAAGAACTCTTTCTTCGTTCGCCACACGTCGAGGCGTGCGCGGCCGGTCCGAACGCGCGGATCGAGGTGGAGCGCGTACTCGGCCGCGACGAGCAAATCGACGCGCTGCTCGAGCGAGATCCGGTCGGGGTCGATTACGACCTCGGTTGCGAAGCTTCCGACGTGCGCGTCCTTGGGTGCTTCTCCGACGCGACGCGTTCCGACCGCCGCGCTCGCTCGCGCGATCGCGAGAGCGCGCTCGACCGTGGCATCGACCGCGGAGTTTGTTAAGTCATCGTTAGAAGCGAAGCCCCAGGCACCGTCGACGAGCGCTCGAACGCCGTAGCCGGTCGAGGCGTCGTCGCGCAGCGCCGTAACCTCGCCGTTCCGAACCTCGATGCGCTCGGTGCGGCCATCCTCGAAGCGAACGTCGGCGTATTCCGCTCCCCGCGCGCGCGCGGTCTCGAGGGCGCGGTCGCCCAAGTTTGCAAATTGCATCGTCCGAACTTACGGCGCGGGGGGTTCCGGCCCCCGGCGGACGAAAAAAACGATAATTCCCCCCTTCACGAGGACTGAAGTGAAACACGAAGCGAGTTTCGTTTCACTGATCTTCGCAGCTTCCGTCGCGCTCGCGGCCCCCGCCTTTGCGGATACAACGCAAACCAAGCACGAGCCCGAGCAGCCGCACGCCGCGAAGATCAAGATCGCGCCCGCCGACGAGTATTTCGGGAAGCTCAAGATGAGCATTCTGGGGATCGCCAACACGATCAAGGACCAGGGTCTCAAGTACGAGCGCCAGCCCGAACAACTTGCGAACGTGATGAACTCGATCAATTTTGCGATCGATGCAATCCACGACTGGGAACGCAAGTACCCCAAAGATCCCTGGGTCGCCAAGTCGCTGTTCGCGCTCGAGCGCTTCTACGAGAAGATCGACAGCGATGAAGGGCGCTCGCGCGCCAAGTCGACGATGGTCTGGCTCGTGCACGACTTCCCCGATACATACTACGGACGGACCGGAAAGAAGGAGCTCGCCGAAGGGAAAGTCGGCGTTCCGCCGCCGCCGACCGCCGCACCCGTTGCGCCGGCGGCGATCGACATCACGAAGCCGGTCTTGAGCGAAACGAGTCCGGCTCCGCAGACGCAGCAGCGCTAAGAAAAGAAGAAGCCTCCGGAGTTCCTCCGGAGGCTTCCTGCGATCTCGATTGTGCGTTAGAAGTGGATGCCGAGACCGCCGTAAAACGCCCAGTGATTTTGATTGCTGGGTGCGTTTTGCTTGACCGTCAAGTAATCGCCCAGAACGCCGACGTCGAGGAACAGCGGGAAGCTTGCGCCGCCGAAGTTCCAGTCGCCGCCGATCGAGTACTTGCTGATGCGATAGAAGATCCCACCGCCCGGAATCGCAATCCCGCCGGCTGCCGGCAGAGTGTAC
>JAFAMS010000364.1 GCA_019233165.1 Vulcanimicrobiota bacterium
TACCTCGAACCGGAAGACCGGCGCCTGTCCCCCCGATCGCGTCCATCCGATCGGCGAACTCGACGCGGCGGGTGTCCTCGTTACGCTCGACGCCGACGATCCCGCGATGTTCGGGTGCAGCTTGCAGGGCGAGTACGAGCTGGTCGAAGCGACGCTCGGCCCCAGCGCTGCGCTCCGCTTCGCGCGTAACGGGATCGTCGCGAGCTTCGCCTCGAGCGAGCGCAAGGCAGCGCTCCTGGAAGCGTTCGATGCGGTCGCGGGCGAACGTCCGTTCCATGCCGGGCCACACGCACTTCGACGAGTCGAACGAGGAGTATCTCGAGGCGATCTACCGGCTCGACCGTGAAGGGCCGGGCGTCTCGAATTCGTCGATCGCCTCCGAGCTCGGCGTCGCGCCGGCGTCGGTCTCCGGGATGCTCAAGAAGCTTGCGGTCGACGGCTACATCGAACACCAGGCCCGCGGCGGCGCGAAGCTGACCGAGAAAGGCTTGCAAACAGCGGTGCGCGTCGTGCGGCGCAACCGCTTGGCTGAAGTCTTTCTCACCGAGATCCTCGGGCTGCCGTGGGACAAGGTCTACGAAGAGGCCTGCCGCTTGGAGCACGCGATCTCGGCGCTCGTCGAAGAGCGGCTCGTCGAGGTCTTGGGGGATCCGAAGTTCTGTCCGCACGGGCATCCGATTCCACCCGCCGATCTCTCCGAGCCCGCGTATGCTGGAATCCCCGTCGCGCAGCTCGAGACCGGATCGACCGCGCGCTTGCACAGCGTCACCGAACAGATGACGGAGATGCTGCGCTACCTCACGGAGATCGGGCTCGCGCGCGGGACGACGCTGAAGATCGTCGAGAAAGCACCGCTCGGCGGCCCGATTACGATCGAATACGACGGCCGCCGGCAACCGATCTCGCTCGAGCTCGCCAAACAGCTCACAGCTGTCGACGTCGACGGCCCTGCAGCCACGGAGAGGCGCACCGCGTAACGCGTGCTCACTCGGGCCCTGCTGGTCACGAACATCGCGGTGTTCGTGTGGACGACGCTGAATCACGTCACCGACAGCAATCAGCTCCTGATCAACGCCGGCGCGTTCTACGGTCCGGCCGTCGATCAAGGACAGTGGTGGCGGGCGATCACCTGCGGGTTCCTGCACGGCGGCTTGCTGCACATCTCGTTCAACATGTTCGCGCTGTGGCAAGTCGGGACGGTCGTCGAAGATTTGTACGGAATGCCGAAGATGGCGGTTCTCTACTTCGGCTCGCTGCTCGGCTCGGCGGGGGCGATCTATCATTACAATTACGCCGACGTCACGATCGGTGCGAGCGGCGCGATCTTCGGGCTCTTCGGCGCGCTCGCCGCTGCCGGGCTCCGACTCGGACGCGTCGGTCAGCAGCTCGTGCGCAGCATGCTCGGGATCGTCTTGATCAACGTGTTGATCGGTTTCATGGTCCCGAACATCTCGCAGGCCGGCCATATCGGCGGCCTCGTCGCCGGTTTCGTGATCGGCTTGCTCGTGTACGTGCGGCCGGAGCCGCGGCGGCCGATCTACGTCGACGCGCAGCATCAGGGGAACGTCATCGAGGCCGAGCTCTTGCCGCCCGAAGGACAACCGAAGCCGTGAACCTCACGATCGATCAGACCCTCGGCGAAGGCGGGCCGCTCGCGCGCGCGCTCCCCGGCTTCGAAGCGCGTCCGGGGCAGGTGCAGATGGCGCATCTGATCGAGCGCGGCTTCCTCGAGAACGCGCACACGATCGTCGAGGCGGGGACCGGCGTCGGCAAATCGCTCGCGTATCTCGTCCCGGCCTTGCGCAGCGGGAAGAAAATCGTCGTCTCGACCGGGACGATCGCCTTGCAGGAGCAGCTCGTCCGCAAAGACATCCCGCTGGTCGTCGAGGCGCTCGCGATTCCGGCACGCGTCGAGCTGCTCAAGGGACGCAATCACTACCTATGCCGCTCGAAATACGAGCGCGCCGCCGCGGAGCGGCTCGTCGCGCCGACCGAGGCGCTCGAACGGATCTGGCAGTGGGCGGAGACGACCGCGACGGGCGATCGCGCGGAGCTGCCGTTCGTCCCCTCCGCCGAGGACTGGGAATCGCTCGACGCCGACGCGGACGATTGCATCGGCGAGTTCTGCGAGCGCTTTCGCGACTGCTGGTTCTTCGCGCGCCGCGACGCCGCGCGCTACGCCGACCTCGTCGTCGTCAATCACGCGCTCTTCTTTCTCGATCTCGCGATGGGCGGCGGGCTCTTGCCATCGTACGACTACGTCGTTCTCGACGAGGCGCATCAGTGCGAACGGTATGCGACCGCTGCCCTCACCGCAACGCTCTCCCACGCGCTCCTCTCGCGGATGCTGCGAAAACTGCACGGCGCGTACCATCTCCCCGGGCACCACGACGCCGAGATCGCCGAAGGGATCCGCCGGCTCACGAGCGTCCTCGCTCGCGTCCCCGGCGAGCGCTATCCGCTCTTTCCCGACGACGAGCTCGAAGCGACGCTCGACGATCTCCACCTGGCGCTCTCGCGGCTCGAAAATTGGGTCCACGCGAACTGGGAGAGCGGTTTGCGGCGTCCGGTCTCGAACGACGCGGAGCGCGAGCGCAGACGAGACTTGGCGCTGCGCGGAATCGTCGCGCAGCTCGGGACGATCGAACGGATTCGCCGCAGCTTGCATCAGAGCGAGATCGACGCCGAGACGATTGCTTGGGTCGAACGCGTCGACGGCGAGGCGCGCTACGAGATCAACGCGGCACCCTTCGAGGTCGCCGACTTCCTGCGGCAAGCGCTCTTTGCCCGGACGCAGAGCGTCGTGCTCACGAGCGCGACGATCGCCGAAGGGACGTCGTTCAAGTTCTTGCGCGAATCGCTCGGAATCGACGAAGCGCAGGAGCTCGTTGCGCCCTCGCCATTCGATTATTCGCGTCAGGCTCGCCTCTATCTCGCGCCCGCGCAGTTGAACCCGAAGGCCGACGATTTCGCCGAGCGCGCCGCGCCGCTCGTCGAGGAGTGCCTCGAACGGAGCCGCGGCCGCGCGTTCGTGCTCTTCACCTCGT
>JAFAMS010000373.1 GCA_019233165.1 Vulcanimicrobiota bacterium
CCTGCATCGCTTCTTCGATCTCGGCCTGCGTCGCCGGCCGCCGAAAGAGAACCCGTCCGGCCGCATCGGTGACCGTCACATAGGCCGGGTGTGCCACCGGCTACCCCTCGAGCTTTGTCTCGATCGAGACGTTGTAGAGGAACAAGAACTTGTGCCACTCGCCCGGGAGCGTGTTCCTCCGGACTTGGATCCAAGGGATGTACTTCGGCGTCTTCGGCTTGCGCCGTAGCGACATGTTCGCGTCTTGCGGGGACCGGTTGTTCTTGCGGTTGTTGCACCGCATGCAGGCGCAGACTAGATTCTCCCAGGTCGAAGGCCCACCGCGACTGCGCGGGACGACGTGGTCGACGGTCATCATCCGTTCGCCCCGCACGCCGCAGTACTGGCACGTGTAGTCGTCGCGGAGGAGCACGTTCTTCTTCGTCAGCGCGACTTTTTGCATCGGACGCTTGATGTAGTACAGCATCCGGATGATCGAAGGCATCCGCATCTGCCAGCTAGGGGAAGCGATCCGCCGGTCAAGATCGTGAACGATCTCGGCCTTGCCGGCAAAGATCAACTTCACCGCGCGCTGGAAAGACGTGATGTTCAGCGCCTCATAAGTGAAGTTGAGGACCAGAACGTCTGAGTTCATGGTCCTCTCTTTCTCACGATTTCCATCCGCAGAGCCGAGACGAGTTCGCCTAAACTCGTCCTCTCTTCGGGCCTCAGCGTGGTACTGATCCGTTCGAACGCGGGTCCTGCGACGTCGCATGCGACGACGGCGGACTCGACGTCGTCCTTCGCGAGGTAGGTGAGCCCTGCCATGCAGAGCGTCGCGACAAGCTCTGCCGTCAGTTGATCGACCGGCGGCGCCTCCATGGAGGTCGACATTGCCGGAACACTTAGCCTAGGCCGACTTGGCCGCCTTCTGACTCGCAGCGAGCGCGACGAAGTAGGCGTGCAGCCGGTCGTCTTGCGTGAGCTCGGGGTGGAACGAGGACCCGATCACGTTTCCCTGGCGGACGAACACGCCGTGCCCGTCGCGCGAGGCGAGGATCTCTACCCCCGGTCCGGCCCGCTCGATCCACGGGGCCCGAATGAAAACGGCGGGGAACGGCTGGGGCCCCAGGACCGGGATTGGAAGGTCGACCTCGGCCGAGGCGATTTGCCGGCCGAACGAATTGCGCCGGACCGTGATGTCGATGAGGTCGAGCGTCGGTTGCGAGAGATCGGCGACGTCGCGAGCGGCGACGATCATCCCCATGCACGTTCCCCAGACCGGCATTCCTTTGCGCGTCCGCTCCTTGAGCGGCGCCGCCAAGCCGAAGCGCTCGAGCAGCTTGATCACGGTTGTCGATTCGCCGCCGGGGATGATCAGCGCGTCGACAGCGGCGAGATCGGCCGGCGTCTTGACTTCGAGCGGCGTTACGCCGACGCGCTCGAGCGCAGCGATATGTTCCGAAACGTCACCTTGGAGCGCGAGAACGCCGACGACGGTTCGCGTTTGCTCAGGTCCCTCGCACCGACATCAGCTGCTCTTGCGAAAGCTGGCGGATGTCCAGCCCGTGCATCGCGCCGGCACCGGCGATCTGCATCTGCGCTTCCATCACGATCTGCGGATCGCTGAAGTGCGTCGTCGCGTCGACGATCGCTTTTGCGAACTTCGCCGGATGCTCCGATTTGAAGATCCCACTCCCGACGAAGATTCCCTCGGCACCGAGCTGCATCATCAGCGCGGCATCGGCCGGCGTTGCGACACCGCCGGCGCAGAACAGCACGACCGGCAGGCGGCCCTTCTCCGCAACCTCGCGGACGATCTCGAGCGGCGCGCCGAGGTCGCGAGCGCGTGCGACGAGCTCTTCTCTCGGGACGACGGTCAGCTCGGCGATCCCGTCTCGGATCGCACGCATGTGTCGAACCGCTTCGACGATGTTCCCGCTTCCGGCCTCGCCCTTGCTGCGAATCATCGCCGCACCTTCGGCGATCCGCCGTAGCGCTTCGCCGAGATCGCGCGCGCCGCAGACGAACGGAATCGCGAACTTTTCTTTATCGATGTGGTATTTTTCGTCGGCCGGCGTGAGGACTTCGGATTCGTCGACCCAATCGACGCCGATCGTCTGCAGGACTTGCGCTTCGGCAAAATGTCCGATCCGCGCTTTCGCCATCACCGGA
Organism: Vulcanimicrobiota bacterium; assembly: GCA_019233165.1. Taxonomy (GTDB): domain Bacteria; phylum Vulcanimicrobiota; class Vulcanimicrobiia; order Vulcanimicrobiales; family Vulcanimicrobiaceae; genus JAFAMS01. Next base: position 2,155 of record JAFAMS010000373.1, read on the forward strand.
ATCGTGACCGCGTCCATGATCTCCTGAATCTTCTTCAGGTCGCTCATCCGCGCGACGCCGCCTTCCTTGCGGATATCCGCCGGAACGCGTTCGAGTGCCATGACCGCAACCGCGCCGGCTTCTTGCGCGATCACCGCCTGTTTCGCGTCGGTGACGTCCATGATGACGCCACCTTTGAGCATTTGCGCCGCACCACGCTTAACCGTGGTCGTACCGGTACGATCCAATCTGTGTCTGGTGCCTCCCGAAGCTCTTAGACTACCACACGCCCGCGCGAGATGCGAAGGCTTCGCTCAGCGGCCGGGCGGCCGGGTCGTGTCGGGCGTCGGCGAGGCGACGGGCGTCTCGGTCTCCGTCGGGGTCGGAATCGGCGTCGGGGGGACGTAGGGCGTCGGGGTCGGCGTTGGTTTGGGGGTCTTCGGCGGCCGGGGCGTCGGCGTCGGCGG
>JAFAMS010000531.1 GCA_019233165.1 Vulcanimicrobiota bacterium
GGTCGTGAGCGACCAAGCTGCCGGGACGTTCATCTTGTAGAGGGACCATTGGTCGACGTTGTCTGCGAACGGATCGTTGACGCTCGCCGCGCGCGAACGCAGGTGCACGTTCGCGACGTCCACGACCGCAGGGTTACGGCGCAAAGCCGCTGCCGCCGACGCGAGATCGGTCCCGGGCGGTAGCGTTACGGCGCGGTGCGCGAGTCCGTTCTCTTCCGCGCCGATATCGGTGCCGCGCAATGCCGAAACCGACTCGTCGATCCGCAGCGCGGAGTTCGCGCCGCCGATCGAGCGGTACGTGACGTAGAGCCGGTTCGGCGAAACCGCGACGCTCGCGCATCCGCCGGCCGCAGCGGTCGCCACGGGTTGCGGCGTCGGCGCGATCGTCGTGGGTACGGGTGCCGGTGCCGGGACCGAAGCGGGAGCCGAACTTCCGCCGCCACCGCCGCCACCACAGCCGCCAAGCAAGAGAACGAGAGCCGAAGAGAGGAACGAAAAAACCGCGCGCCGCTGCAACATCCACTCATCAACGGAGCTGGGGCTCGCGATGTTCTCACGGAGCGCTCGCCGTACAGCCTCACGCTCGAGCGAGAGACTTACGCCGCCGAGGTCCCGGCAAGCCGAGAGCGAACTCGCGCCGCGTGCGGTCGTAGCTCAACGGATAGAGCACCAGGCTTCGAACCTGTAGGTTGGGGGTTCGAGTCCCTCCGACCGCGCGTTTACCTTCCGACTAGGCGCCCGTCGCCTCCCAGAGACCCAAGACGCCGCCCGTGGGGTCTTGAACGATGCTGAACATCCCCATGTTGGGGATTTCCGTGACGTCTTTGATGACGGTACCCCCGAGCGATTGCACTTTCGCCGTCGATGCCTTTACGTCGTCGACGAGCGCGTAGGGGATCCACGCCGACGGTGCGCCCGGCATCGGATGCTGCGTGATCCCGCCGCCGGTTCCGTCGTCGCCGACTCTAATCATCGTATACGTCATCGGACCCATCGGCATGTCCTCGAGCTGCCAATCGAAGAGCTTCCCGTAGAAGTTCTTCGCTTTGGAAACGTCGCTCGTATTGAGCTCGACGTGGACGAACGCGTTAGCCATAATCTCTCCTTAACACTGCTGTAAGCGCGTGCGAGGTGCGGCCCACGGAGTTCAAGGCGAATGCGAGTTGCCCCCTCGCCGCTCGAGAAGATCTTCGAGCGCGGCAAAAATGCGCGGAACCAGACGGTGTTTATAAGGAAAGATCTCGAGCGGATCGAGACAGTGCACGAGCATCGCGGCATCCGCCTCGAAGACGACGACCGAGCCGTCCGGAACACGGGCGCAGTCGATCGCGAAGTAATCGAGACCGATCGCACGAGCGATCGCGCGAAACGACGTCTCCCACGCGGGAAATACGGAGCCGGGGTCTTCCATGAAGCGTTCCTCTTCGGCGCGCATCCAGGCGTGCTCGCGCATCGGCGTCTTGTAGTAGTGGACCATCCACTCCGGCGAGATCGCGAGATGGTACGCGAACGGCTCGCCGTCGACTAAGACGACACGGTATTTCCGGTAGAAGCCGTCCGAATCGCGGTAGTCGACGTACTCCGCTACGATGAAGGCCGCGGCATCGAATCGTGCGAGATACGCTTGCAGCTGAGATGCCGTACCGACCAGTTCCAGACCGCGTCCGCCGTGCGAGTCGACGGGGCGAATGAGGAACGGAAACCCAAACTCGGCGAACGCGGCGGCTTCGTCTCGTGACAAACGCATCGTCCGCGGGACGATGCACGACCCGACGCCGTCGAGCGTTGCGGGAAGCGCGGCGCGCGCGATCCGCTCGAGGAAGTGCGGATGATTGATGACCGGCTTGGACTGTGCGTCGACGAATTGCCGCGCGAGCTCGATCGTTGCCTGCGAGCGCTCGAGCTCGCCGAGCGCGCTGAAGACGAGGTCGTACGCGGGCAGTTCTTGCGTCTGCGGCGGATGCTCCGGCGCGACGTAGAGACGATGGATCTCCGAACGCTCGGCATTCAGGACGAAATCGAGCGGCGCGTTCATGCTCCAGGGGCGCGGTGCGCACAAGACGAGGATCGAGCGCTGCGGATTCGCGGGCCTCTCGCTATAAAGAACGCGCCTCGAGAGCGCGATCTGCAGATGGCGCTCTGCGCCCTCCTCGTCGCTCGTGTTGTGCAGGAGCTCCGCCAGCCCGAGATGCGCCGCAGCGAAATCGGGGTCCGCCGCGACCGCTGCGCGATAGGCCGCGAGGGCTTCCTCGACCCGGCCGTAGCGCGACCACAGGTTTCCGAGCGCCGCATGCGCCGGCGCAAACGACGGGTCCACTCCGACCGCGCGCTGCACGAGCGTGAAGACGACGTCGCTCCCCTCGAAGTGCCGGAGCGAACCGGGGATCCGATGATGGATCCCGATTTGGGGCGCCGATTCCAGCGCCAGCTCGTAGAGGACGCGAGCTTCCGCCGCTAGTGGGTCGCTCACGCGGCTACCATAGCACGCCGATAACGAAGCAGGGTCGGAACGGTGGCCCGGCGAGCGGGCGCCGGTACGGCATGAAGCTCTGCCGCGCCCCTGAAGGAGCGGGGGCCGGGTTCACTCACAATCCGCCAAGGAAAAGGCTTATGCGCACGCTTCTTACGCTAGCGGCGGCGACCGTATTGACGGTCGCTCTTTCGGCTTGCGGCGGCGGTTCGGGGACCGGTTCGTCCGTCCCGGCTACGTCCCCGGCCGGCGGTGCCGCGCCTTCGCAATCGACTCAAAGCATCTTGACCGTCTCCGATGCTTCGCGCATCGTGCTGCCGCCGCGTGGCAGCGACCGTTACATCGACAGCGTTAGCAATTTGAATTATTACGGCGGTCCGGTCATGAACTCGCCGAACATCTACGTCGTCTTCTGGGGTTGGGGGAGCGATCCCGCGGGCGAACAAGCGTATCTTACGAAATTCCTGAACGGCATCGGCGGCAGCGCGTGGCTGAACACCGTCACGCAATATTCCTCGACCGCCGGACCGATCGTCAATTCGGCCGGTCAGTTGAAGGGAACGTGGTCCGATCCTTCGTCCGTTCCGCGTCATCCGACCGACTACCAAGTCGCGGTCGAAGCCTACTATGCGACGCAGCACTTCGGCGCCGCCGGACCCGATACGGCGATCATCGTTGCGACTCCGACCGGCCATTACACGCGCGGTTTCGGGACGCAGTGGTGCGCCTACCACAACTACGCGACCACCTATAGCGGCACGGTCATCAATTACACGAATCTTCCCTACATGACCGACGCCGGGCAAGGCTGCGGGATGAACGCCGTCAACTCCGGCTCCGCGGGCTTGCTCGACGGCGTCAGCATCGTCGCAGGTCACGAAGTTGCTGAGTCCGAGACCGATCCGGAACCGAGTTCGGGCTGGCTCGACCGCTCCGGCAGCGAGATCGGCGACAAGTGCGCGTGGATCAACATGGCCGACACGACGCTCTCGACCGGGAACTTTGCGGTCCAACCGCTCTGGAGTAACGCGAAGAGCGGCTGCGTCCTCCATACGCCTTAGTTCGTTCCACCGCCGTTCGTTCGCAAGAAGGCGCGTGCTGCCGTAAAGGTCGCAGCCGCGCCTTCACTACTTCTTCAAGACCCGGCGCTACGTTCTTGGCGAAGGGCCGAAGCGTCGACGTGTCGCGAAGATCGATGCACTTCGAAAAAATCAAGGTCGACATAACCGCGTATCGAGCGCCGAGGCCCTTCCCCAGAAGGCGAGACTCTATCGCATCACGCCCCCGCAGCTGAAACGATAGATCTCACCTCATAAGGTGCGGTACCGGAGGTTGTGAGGAACTCTGGTATCGCACCTTCCTCATTCTTTCCCGACAAGTTCCAGGGATCGCCTTAGCGTTTGAACATGCCGTCATCGCCGAAGGACATGACGCCGGTCGTCGATCTGCTGCGGGAAAAGGGAACCGGTGCCGTCCGTACGCGACGGCCCGTCTACCGCGACTACCTGCCGCCGTGCAATCGCGCCTGTCCCGCCGGCGAAAACATTCAAGCTTGGCTCGGCGCGGCGCAAGCCGGCGACTATCGTGGGGCTTGGCTCCAGCTCACCAAGGACAATCCGTTTCCAGCCGTCCACGGCCGCGTTTGCTATCATCCCTGCGAGTCGAATTGCAATCGCAAAGAGCTCGACAGCGCGGTGAGCATCCACGGCGTCGAACGATTTCTCGGCGATCTCGCGGTTCGCGAGGGCTGGGAGTTCCCGCGTGCCGAGCCGAGCGGGAAGCGCGTCCTCGTCGTTGGAGGCGGACCGTGCGGACTCGCCGCTGCCTATCATCTCGCGCGCTTTGGCCATGCGGTCGAAGTCCGGGACTCCGGTCCGCTCCCCGGCGGGATGCTGCACTTCGGGATCCCCGCCTATCGCTTGCCGCGCGAAGACCTCATGAACGAGATTCGCCGCCTGGAGACGATGGGGATCCGCCTCGTCTCGAACCACCGCGTTCGCGACGTTCTTGCAGAAAAACACGACGGTCATTTCGACGCGGTTCTGATCGCGATCGGGACGCAGCTCGACCGTCGGATCGAGATCCCGGCGCAAGATGCGACGCGGGTCATGACGGCGCTGCGCGTCTTGCGCGGGATCGAACAGAATCTGCCGCCGCTCCTAGGCCGACGGGTCGTCGTTTACGGCGGCGGCAACACCGCGATGGACGTCGCGCGCTCGGCGCGGCGGCTTGGCGCCGACGAGCCGCTGATCGTCTACCGCCGCGACCGCGAGCACATGCCCGCGCACGATTTCGAGCTCGAGGAAGCGCTCGCCGAGGGCGTCAAGGTCAAGTGGCTGAGCACGATTCAGAGCATCGGGACGCGCGAGATCGTCCTCGAAGCGATGGAGCTGGACGAACATGGAGTTCCACAGCCGACCGGAAAGATCGAACGCCTCGAAGCCGACGCAGTCGTGCTCGCGGTAGGGACCGAGGCGGACTCCGCGTTTCTGCGCTCGGTTCCGGGGATCGCGTTTCGCGACGACGGCGGACTCGCCGTCGACGAGAACCTGATGACGGGCTTTCCCGGGATCTTTGCCGGCGGCGACGTGATCCCGGGCGAGCGGACCGTCACCGTGGCGGTCGGTCACGGGAAGAAAGCCGCCCGCTGCATCGACGCCTGGCTCTCCGGCGAGCGGCGTGCGCCGGCCGCAAAGAATCCGGTCGTCACCTTCGAGATGCTGAACTTGCCGATCTTCAGCGACGCGCTCCCCAAGCGCGAGCGCGAGCGGCCGGTCGAGCAGCGCGTGAGCGGCTTCGGTGAGGTCGTCAGCGGTTTGCGCGAGCCCGAGGCGCGTTACGAAGCGCAGCGCTGCCTCTCGTGCGGAAACTGCTACGAGTGCGATCAATGCTACGCGGTCTGTCCCGAGGATGCGATCGTGAAGCTCGGACCGGGACGGCGTTACCGCTTCGAGTACGATCGCTGTACGGGCTGTGCCGAGTGCTTCGCGCAATGCCCCTGTCACGCGATCGAGATGATCCCGGAGCCGGCATGACGACTCGCGCGGCGCTCGACGGCAACACGGCGGTCGCGCACGTCGCGTATCGGGTCAACGAAGTTTGCGCGATCTTCCCGATCACGCCGTCGTCGACGATGGCCGAGCTCGCCGATGAGTGGTCGTCGGCCGGTGTCGAGAACATTTGGGGGACGGTCCCGACCGTTCAGGAGATGCAGAGCGAAGGCGGGGCTGCCGGCGCGGTGCACGGTTCGTTGCAATCGGGCGCGCTGACGACGACGTTCACCGCGTCTCAGGCGCTGCTGTTGATGCTTCCCAACATGTTCAAGATCGCCGGAGAGCTGACGTCGGCGGTCTTTCACGTCGCGGCCCGGACGGTTGCGACGCACGCCCTCTCGATTTTCGGCGACCACTCAGACGTGATGGCAGCGCGCGCCACGGGATTTGCATTTCTCTCGTCGGGTTCCGTTCAAGAAGCGCACGATCTCGCGCTCGTCGCACAAGCGGCGACCCTCGAAGCGCGGGTCCCTTTCGTTCACTTCTTCGACGGCTTTCGCACCTCACACGAAGTGAACACGATCGAGCTGCTCGACGACGGCCAAATTCGCGCGATGATCGACGACGAGCTGGTCCGGCAACATCGCGGTCGAGCGCTCGACCCCGAGCACCCTTTCATTCGCGGCACGTCGCATAACCCGGACACGTTCTTCCAAGCCGCGGAGGGCCGGAACCCGTTCTACGCGGCGACTCCCGCGATCGTGCAGCGCGCCATGAATCGTTTCGCAGCGCTGGTCGGCCGTTCGTACGGTCTCGTGCAGTACGACGGCGACCCGAACGCCGAGCGCGTTGTGGTCGTGCTCGGCTCCGCCGCTCAGACGTTGCGGGAGGCTGCTGCGCATTTGCGCTCGGGTGGCGAGCGCGTCGGGGTTGTTCAGGTTCGTCTGTTCAGACCGTTTCCGGACGAAGCGCTGCTCGATGCATTACCGAGATCGTGCGCGGCGATCGCCGTCCTCGACCGGACGAAAGAACCGGGTGCTACCGGAGAACCCCTCTACCTCGACGTCGCAACGACGGTCGCGCGCGCGTATTCCGAGGGCCGGTTGCAAGCGATGCCGCGCATTGTCGGTGGACGCTACGGTCTCTCGTCGAAGGATTTCACGCCTGCAATGGCGTGTGCGGTTTTCGCAGAGCTCGGCTCCGCCGCGCCGAAGCACGGGTTCACGGTCGGGATCACCGACGATGTTTCGCGCACGAGTCTCCCCTACGAGCCTTCGCTCGACGTCGAAGCGGACGACGTCGTGCGCGCCGTCTTCTACGGTTTAGGTTCCGA
>JAFAMS010000507.1 GCA_019233165.1 Vulcanimicrobiota bacterium
GGCGCACGACTTCATTACGCCCGAAGTCGACCGCGTCCTGATCGACGACGGCGACGAGTACGAAAAGGTTCGCGATTTCATGCGGCTGCTCGGCCCGCAATATCTCGACCGCATCGAGACCTACTCCGGCGGACGCAAGCTCTTCGGCGACTTCCACGTCGAAGACGAAGTCAACAAGCTCATGCGGCCAAAGGTGAATCTTCCTTCGGGCGGCTCGATCGTGATCGAGACGACGGAGGCCTTCACCGTCATCGACGTCAACAGCGGCAAGTTCACGGGCGGGAAGAACCTCGAGGAGACGATCCTCAAGACGAACCTGGAAGCCGCTGCAGAGGTCGCCCGCCAAGTCCGGCTGCGCGATATCGGCGGGATCATCGTCTGCGACTTCATCGACATGCGGCGCGAATCGAGCCGCAACCAAGTGATCGAAACGCTCGAGCGCGGCCTGCGCCGCGATCGCACGCGGTCCACGATCCAATCCTTCTCGGCGCTCGGTCTGCTCGAGTTCACCCGCAAGCGCGTCGGCAAGGATCTCGCGCAGCAGCTGCGCGCGCACTGCCCGACCTGCAACGGCCTTGGGACGGTTCTCTCTCCCGAGACGGTCACGATCGAGACGTTCCGCAAGCTCCGCGATATCCACGCCGCGCACGCAACCGGCTCCGCCGCGAACGGGAAGCCGATCCACGTGATCTCGGCTCCCACCGTCGCCGCCCAGATGGATTTCTGGTACGAGGATGAGCTGCACGAGCTCGCCGGCGAGCTCGGGACGAAAATCGACGTTCGCGTCGATCCAGGCGTGAATCCGGAGCGGCCTAGGATCGTCACCAACGGCGAGGCGCCGACGGCGCCGCCACTCACCGTTCGCGTCGGCGACGAGCTCGAGGTCGAGATCGTCTCGGCGCGCTTACCGAACCCGACCTCGGGGCTCACGGTCATCGACGGGCGGCTGGTCGAAGTCGAGAACGCGGCCGGCGCCGTCGGTCAGACGATGAAGGTCAAGATCCTCGACATCGACGAGGACGAGATCCTCGCCGAGCCGCGGACGCCGGCACCGGGCGAAGAAGGCGCGCGGCGGAAACGCCGTCGCGGCGGCCGCGGACGGAAACGGACGCTTACGGCGGCCGAACAGGTCGAAGAGCTCAAGCGTCTCGCCGAAGAGGCGGCGAAAGGCGTCGGCTCCCGCGCTTCGATCGGGATCTCGACCGCCGAAGAGGCCGAGACCGAGGCCGTCGCCGAGCGAACCGATGCCGCCAAGTCCTCGGCCGAAGTGTTCGAACGTCGCGCCGACGCGGCCAACGTCGTCGGGCTCGCCGAGGCCGCCCCCTCGCGCCGTCGCCGCCGCCGCCGCCGCCGCGCGCGTCACTCCGTCGACGAGATCATTCAAACGTACGCCGGGGAAGCCGCACCGGCGGCACCCGATGCTGCAGAAGCCGAGGCGCACGGCGAGGCCGTTGCCCCGCGGATCGGTGCCGACGGCGAAGAGATCCATCTCGGCGGCCGTCGTCGCCGTCGCCGTCGCCGACGTCGCGGACGCGGTCGCGGAGCCGGGGTCGAAGGACAGACCGAGAGCGGTACCGTCCCGGAACGGCACATTTTCCGGGTCGACGGCGAGGGCGCCGCGTACGCTACGGGCGAGACCGCACCGCGCGAACCGTCGCGTGCGATCGCGCCGGTCGCACCGTCACGACCGCCGGCGATCGAGCCGCCGCCCCCGAGCCTGTCGGCCCCCGAAGAGGTCGCGAAGCCGACGCGTCCCAGCCGTCGTCGGCGCGCGGCCGAAGACATCGAAGGGACCGAGATCGCGGCGTTGCCCGCGCCGAAGCGTCGAACCCGCAAAGCCGCCGCGGCCGATGCGCCCGCTTCGGATGAGGCGGAAGCGCCGAAGAAACGGACCCGCAAGACTGCGGCAGCGGCTTCTGCGAACGGCGAGACCGCGGCGCCGAAGCGGACCCGCAAGACCTCGACCACCCGCAAGACCTCGGCGCGCAAGAAAACCACATAGCGCTCGGTCGCTTCCCGCTCATCCATGAGCTCCAGCGACACTAGGGCATCCGTGCCCGTCGAGATCTTCGTCGATTTCGACGGGACCGTGACGGACGTCGACACGTTCGACGTCCTGGTCCGTCGTGCCGGCGGCGACGAGCTTTGGACGGCAATCGAAGATGCGTTCCACCGGCGCGAGATCACGCTGCGCGAAGCGCTCGAGCGCGAGGCTGCGTTCGTGAAGCTCGATCGCGAGGCGGGATTTCGCGCTTGGGACCAAGCGACGCGGATCGAACCCGACTTCGCCGAGTTCGTGCGGACCCAGCGAAGCCGCGGAGCGACCATCACGATCGTCTCGGCCGGGATCGCAACGCTCATTCACCGCGCGCTGGCGCGTTTAGGTCTCTCGGATCTCCCCGTGGTCGCGAACGACGTCGACTTCGATCCCGGCGGTTGGCGTTTTCGCTTCCGCGACGACTCGCCCGACGGCCTCTACAAGGAACGCTACGTGCAGGCGGCGCGCGAGCGGGGAGCCCGGACGGCGTATCTCGGCGACGGAATCTCCGATTACCGCGCGATCCACGACGCGGACCGTCGTTTCGCGAAGCGAGGGCGCGCCCTGGAGCGCTATCTCGAGCGGCTCGGGCTCGAGTTCACGCCGTTCTCGACGTTCGCCGAGGTCAGCGCGGTTCTCTGAGATCCTCGTCAGACCCGGCGTAGTAGCGCACGATCGCGCGAAACGCATCGAGCGCCTCGGACCACAACGCCTCCCACTCCCTGATCATGCGTTCATGGTAGTCTTGCTTGCTCCGAGACGCATTGGACAAAGCTTAAAGCGCTCGGGGGAGTGCTTCGCCGCACACCGCGGGCCCCGACCAGGCCCGCCCGGGACGCCCGTGCTATACCCTCAGCGTGAGCACCACGGGGGTTTCGAACCCGGCGTTCTACTCGTATCCATCGAGCTTGCCTGCGGGCATCGAGTCGTCGACTTCAACGAGCTCGACCGGAGGCTCGTCTTCGTCGACGAAGACCAGCCCGTATGAAGCGGCGTACGCGAACCTCCAGCAGTACGACGCGCAGGAGCTCTTTCAGGTAACGTTCGGGACGCCCGAGGCCGCTCAAGCGAACATCGCAAGCGTCCTCTCGCAGTGGGCCGCGATTCAGGACGGCCAGAACGCGGCGCGCCGGCAGTCGGTTTTGAACGAGGCCAACAACGCGATCCAAGGAACGCCGCCGGCGACGTCGAGTTTCACGGCACCGGCCGTCCCTTCGCTCACGGACGTGATCGGACAAAGCGACCAGACGGCAAACGCCGTGCTGTCGAAATACGCGAGCGCCCCTCCCGGCTCGTCGATCGTCGACTACCAGGCGTAAGCGGCGCTCTGGACCTCAGCCGCCGCGAGGCGGTAGCGCCGGAGATGGTAGTCGGCGTCGCCGAAGAGCCGTTCGAGCGTCGTCATCCGCTTGAAGTAATCGCCGAGCTTGTACTCGGCGGTCATCGCGATCGCACCGTGGAGCTGGATCGCATTCTGACCGATGAACCGTCCGGAGCGAGCGATTTGGACCTTCGCCGCGGAGACGCCCCGTCCGCGCGCCGTCGGATCGGTTTCGTTCTCCAGGGTCATTGCCGCGACGTATCCCATCGAACGGGCGAGCTCGAGCTCGACGAACATGTCGGCCATCCGGTGCTGGAGCGCTTGGAACGACCCGATCGGAACGCCGAACTGCGTCCGCTCCTTGAGATACTTCAGCGTCATCTCGTGCATGACGCCCATCACGCCGACCGCTTCGGCGCAGAGCGCGCCGGCAGCGTGATCGAGTCCGTACGTTAGCAGCTCCAAACCCGCAGAGGGCGCTCCGACGAGGGCGTCGGGCTCGAGCCGCACGCCGTCGAACGCGACGCTCGCGGCATTGCGTCCGTCCTCGGTGAGAAAGTCGGTGCGCGAAACGCCGGCGGCGCCCGGCGCGACCGCAAAGATGCCGATTCCGTCACCGGCGCGTGCCGAGACCAGGAACGTCGCCGCCTCGCGCGGCGTGACGACGCGTTCCTTGCGACCGCGCAAAACGTAGCCGGAGCCGGTCGCTTCCGCCGTCGCGGCGACGCGCTGCGGATCGTAGCCGGAGCCGTCTTCCTCGTACGCGACCGCGAAACGGCGCTCGCCTTCGATCGATGCCTCGAGCAAATCGTTTCGCTTTGCGCTTCGCAGAATCGCTCCGGCGAAGACGACGCCCTCGAGATACGGTTCCGTGACGAGGCCGCGGCCGAACGCTTCCATCAAAAGCATGGTTTCGATCGGACCACCGAATCCGCCGAAGTCTTCGGGGGCACCGATTCCGAGCCAGCCGAGCTTCGCGAAATCGCGCCATCTGTCGCCGGCGGACCCGCCGGTCTTTTCGGTGACGAAACGTTCGGCGCTTTCCTTGATGAGCGTCTGTTCGCCGGTTAGTTTGAAGTCCACGGTCAGAGCCCCAAAATGCGCTTGGCGATGATGTTCTTCTGGATCTCGTTCGAACCCGCGTAGATCGAGGTCTTGCGATAGTTGAAATAGGTTGCCGCATAGCGCCCGCGCGCGTACGGTCCGGCGACGTCGAGCGCGAGCTCGGTGAGCGCCTGCTGAATCTGCGTCCCCTTGATCTTGAGGATCGACGACTCGGGACCGGGCCGCTTCCCCGTGGATTGCGCGGCGAGCGTTCGTAGCTCGGTGTAGGCGAGCGCGTCGAGCTCGATCTCGACGCTGGCGATCCGGTCGGCGAGCGCGGATTCGAGCGCGGTCTCCGCGATCTGTTCGCGAAGCTGCCCGAGCTGTTGGCGGCACCGTGCGACCCCGGCGGTCCCGGTCCGTTCGTGCTCGAGCAAGAACTTGGCGTACGTCCATCCTGCGCCTTCGTCGCCGATGCGGTTCGTAACGGGGACGCGCACGTTTTCGAAGTGGACTTCGTTGATCTCACTTCCGCCGTCGAGCGTCACGATCGGACGGACCGCGACGCCGGCGGAATGCATGTCGATCAAGAGGAACGAGATCCCTTCGTGCTTCTTCGCGTGCGGGTCGGTGCGGACGAGCGCGAAGATCCAGTCGGCGTACTGCGCGTACGTGATCCACGTCTTCGTCCCGTTTACGACGTATGCGTCGCCGTCACGCTCGGCGCGGGTTGCGAGCGATGCGAGATCGGAGCCGGCGCCGGGTTCCGAGTAGCCCTGGCACCACCAATCTTCGCTGCGCAAGATTCGCGGCAAGTAGTACGCGCGCTGCGCCTCGTTTCCGAATTCGATGATGATCGGCGCGACCATCAGCAATCCGAAGGGGATCGTCCGCGGCGTCCAGCCGTAGGCGAGCTCCTCTTCGAAGATGTGCCGTTGAACCGGCGTCCAGCCGGTTCCGCCGTACTCCTTCGGCCAACCGGGCGCGATCCAGCCGCGCTCGTACAGGATCCGCTGCCAGCGCACGAAGTCGTCTTTTTCGAGCGCAGCGCCGTTGCGCACGCGCTCGCGGATATCGTCGGGGAGCCGCGCTGCGATGAAGGCGCGCACCTCCTCGCGGAACGCGCGCTCTTCGGGGGTGAACGCTAGGTCCATCGGGTAACCTCGCTGGGATGTTCGACTTGCACGGTAAGGTCGCGCTCATCACCGGCTCGTCGCGCGGGATCGGACTGGCGATCGCCGAGCGCATGGCGGAGTTCGGCGCGAAGGTGACGATCTCGAGCCGTAAGGCGGACGCCTGCGAGCAGGCAGCCGCAAAGATCGCGGCGGCCGGCGGCACCGCGCTCGCACACGCTGCGAACATTTCGGAGCGTCCGGCGCTGCAAGCGCTCGTCGACCGGACGCTCCGGGAGTGGGGCCGGATCGACATCCTCGTGTGCAACGCCGCCGTCAACCCGCATTACGGCCCGCTCGCGACGATCTCCGACGACGCGTTCGACAAGATCATGGCGAGCAACGTGCGCAGCAACTTGTGGCTCTGCAACATGGTGATCCCTCAGATGGCCGAGCGCCGCGACGGCGCCGTCGTCGTCATCTCGAGCATCGCGGGGCTCAAAGGGAACAAATCGCTCGGTGCGTACGGGATCTCGAAGGCGGCCGACTTCGAACTCGTGCGGAACCTCGCCGTCGAATGGGGTCCTTCGAACGTGCGCGTCAACGCAATCGCGCCCGCGATCGTGCGAACCGATTTCGCGCGCCGGCTTTGGGAGGATCCGCAGATCTACGCGAACGCCGTCGCACGCTATCCGCTCGGCCGGATCGGCGAGCCGGACGACGTCGCCGGGACGGCGATCTTTCTGGCCTCGCGCGCCGGCGCGTTCGTCACCGGCCAAGTCGTCGTCGTCGACGGCGGCGTTACGATCGCGGACGCGCATTAAATCTGGCCGCTCGCGACGAGGGCGCGCGCCTTCTCGAACAGGAGCCCAATCCGTTCGCCGAACGACGAGAAGCGGCGATCTTGCGTCTGGCCGCGCAGGTACCTGATGTAAATCTGCGCGACGATCACGATCGTTCGGAAGAGATTCTCCACGACGTACCAATGGAGCTCGCCGAGGTCCATGCCCGTCGCACGCGCATAGCGCTCTGCGGCATCCCGGCGTCGCATGAATCCGGGCCGATGGCTCGGCATCGCAGCCGCTCGGATCCAGTCGGGGTCGTCGCCGGCCTCGACCCAATAGTCGAGCAGGTAGCCGAGATCCATGAGCGGATCGCCGCGCGTGCACATATCCCAATCGAGCACCGCGACGATCCGTGCCGGATCGTCGGGGTCTACGAGCAGGTTGTCGAGCTTGTAATCGTTGTGAACGAGCGCCACCGCTTGCGAGCGCGGGAGATGCGCGCGCAGCCACGCGATCAGCTCGCTCGAATACGGATGATCGCGATCCTTCGCGGCTTCCCAGCGGCGGATCCAACCCTCGACCTGGCGCTCGACGTAGCCTTCCGGCTTACCGAGTCCCTCGAGGCCGACCGAGGTCGCGTCGACGGAGTGCAACGCGGCAAGCGTATCGATCAGCGCTTCGCCGATTCGCGCGCACGTGGCAGGCTCGTCGAACCGCGCGGGGATCTCGCGGCGAATGACGGTCCCGCTTCGGCGTTCCATCACGTGGAAGTCGGCTCCGAGGATCGCCGGATCCGTACATTCCAGGAAGCTTCGCGGCGCGAGCGGGAACGCGCGATAGAGTCGCGAGAGGACCCGGTGCTCGCGCCGCATGTCGTGCGCGCTCGGCGCGACCGGCCCCAGAGGCGGGCGCCGCAGCACGTACTCGCTCGCTCCGAACCGCACGAGGTAGGTGAGGTTCGCGTGCCCGCCGCCGAACTGCGCGAGCGAGAAAGGCCCATCGGCTTCGGGAAGGCGCTCGCGCAGATACGCTTCGAGCCGTGGCGCGTCGAGGCGCTCGTCGGCCCGCATCGCGATCACCTCGGGATCGCCCACTGCGCGCCTTTCCAGTGCGCGAATTCTCCGCCGGTCGTTGCGAGCTCGGCGAGCAGTGGAGCCGGCGTCCAGTGCGTGCCGTGCACGCGCTCGAAGGCGAGCATCTCCTCGTAGATCGTTCGAATTCCGGTCGCGTCGGCGTAGCGCAGCGGGCCGCCGCGCCAAATCGGGAAACCGTAGCCGTAAACCCAGACGACGTCGACGTCGCCCGGCCGCTGCGCGATCCCTTCCGCGAGGATCTTCGCCGCCTCGTTGATCAGCGGATAGATGCAGCGTTTTCGAATCTCGTCGTCGCCGATCACCCGCTGCGCGATCCCCTGCGATTTTGCGTGCTCCGCGATCAGTTGCTCGACGGCGGGGTCGGCCATCGGAGTTCGTCCGTCGATGTACTTGTAGAATCCCGCGCCGGTCTTTTGTCCGAAGCGGCCCAGCTCGCACAAGCGGTCTTGCAAGGTGGAGTACCGGCCCTCGGGAGGTTTCTCGGCGTTCCGGCGTTTGCGGATCCGCCAGC
>JAFAMS010000039.1 GCA_019233165.1 Vulcanimicrobiota bacterium
GCCGGCGGGCTCAGGGGTCGCTTTGAAATCGCGTTTGCGCTTGTACTCGCGCAGAGGGTCGGCTCGGGTAGGCACGTTCTTACTTACCCGCAAGCCAGCCGTTCGAGTTCCACGGCTGCCACACGAAGATCGCGATCACGACGGCCGCGATCAAGCCTGCCGCCAGCAGATAAGCGCGGTCCCTCACCCGGCGGTTTTTCGACGGGGATGCAGCGAAGACGTCCCGGCATGTGGGCGGTGATAGGGCTGATACTCGCGGTACTGGGGGCGGCGCTCGGCGCATCCCGCGCCCGCAAGAACGAAGGTGGGTATTACGATGCGCAGGTCTACCACATGACTGCCGTCTCCCATCGCCGCTTCTCGATCGCCAGCATTGCTTTCGCCGCGCTCTTCGCGCTGGTCGGGGCGCTGCCGCTCGTCCCGGCTTGGCCGCTCGTCGCGGCCTACGTCGTCTTCTTCGTGCTGTACGCCTCGTCGTTCGCACGCGGCGCGACCGGTGAGGACGAATGAGTCATCGCTTCAGTCCGCGGCCGAACCGCGCAGCCGACGCCGGTTGGCACGAGTGGGGGCCGGAAGCTTTCGAGCTCGCCCGCACGAGCGAGCGACCGATCCTGCTGGGGATCTCCGCCGTGTGGTGCCACTGGTGCCACGTGATGGACGAGACGACGTACTCCGATCCGCGCGTCCTCGAGCTCATCCGCGAGCGCTACGTTCCGATTCGCGTCGACACCGATCGCAGACCGGAAGTGAACGCGCGCTACAACATGGGCGGCTGGCCGACGACCGCATTCCTCAGTCCCGCGGGCGAGGTCCTCACCGGCGCGACCTATGTCCCGCCCGACGAGTTCGTTCACTTGCTCGAGCGCGTCGCGGAAGTGTGGCGCGACGATCGCGCCGAGATCGAACGCCGGCTCGCGCAGCGCGAGCGCTCCGACGAAGCGCAGAAGCCGCCGGCCGAACTCGATCGCCGCGAGGTCGAGCGGATCGCCTCCGCAATCGTCGAACAGTACGACGCGGAGTTCGGCGGATTCGGCGACGCGCCGAAATTCCCGCAGCCCGACGCGTTGCGTTTTCTGCTCTTTCTCTATCGCCGCGACCGCGCCGCCGGGCGGATCGACGAGCGGCTCTACGAGATTCTCGCGCGGACGGCGCTCGCCATGGGACGCGGCGGGATGTACGATCACGTCGAGGGCGGTTTCTTCCGCTATTCGACGACGCGCGATTGGTCGATCCCACACTTCGAAAAGATGGCGGAGGATCACGCCGGGCTGATCCGCTTCTACGCCGAGCTCTATCGCGTCTCGGGGAATGCCGAATTTGCAAAAACGCTGCGCTCCGCACTCCGCTACGTGCGGACGGTTTTGCGCGATCCGCGGACGGGACTCTTCGCCGGCAGCCAGGACGCCGACGAGGCGTATTTCGCGCTTCCGCTCGAGGAGCGCCGCCGCCGGGAGGCACCGTTCGTCGACCGCACGGTGTACGCCGACTGGAACGCCGCGCTCGCCGCCGCGTTCCTCGCAGCCTCGATCGCGCTCGACGACGAGACGCTAACCGGCGATGCGCTCGCCGCGCTCGACGCTCTCTGCACGCGCATGCTGGGTCCCGGCGGCCTGGCGCTTCATTTCTTGCCCGAAGACGGCGTCCCGCAAGTCGGCCCGATCCTCACCGATCAAGTCGCGCTCGCCGGCGCGCTCCTGGATGCGCATGCCGTGACCGGCGAGCAGCGGTGTCTCTTGCGCGCGAAGACGCTCGCCGACGCTACGATTGCGCGCTTCCGCCGCGACGACGGCGCGTTCGTCGACGCCCCAACGGAGAGCGCGCTCGGCAACGTCCGCAAGGCGCACGCGCCGCTCGACGAAAACGCCGAGCTGGCAGTCGTGCTGCTGCGTCTTTCCGCAATCGTGCGCGAAGAACGCTACGCCGAGGTCGCGCGGAGGGCGCTCGCGGCGCTCGCCGGGATCGCGGGACGAGCCGGAACGTTCGCCGCGCCGTATGCAACCGCGCTCGCGCTCGCCCTCGACGAGCCGCTGACGGTCGCGGTCGTCGGCGAGGCTGCGGAGTCGCAAGCGCTCCGCGATGCAGCGCTGCGGTTGCCGGATCCGCGCGCGATCGTCTACGCGGTCTCGCCCGACGACGCGCCCGCTCGTGGGTACCTCGAAAGCTCGACGC
>JAFAMS010000046.1 GCA_019233165.1 Vulcanimicrobiota bacterium
AAGTCCAACCGCGCAAGGCCTCGTCAAAGTGCCCGCAGCCCGCGTCACCGACCCCGCAACAATCGCGCACGTCTTCCTCTACCCGTCGATCTACGACTTGCAGGTGTGGGTCGTCCCCAATCCGCTCGGACAGTTCGCCGGACGCAATCCCAACATCACGCCGAGCCCGCGCGCGGGACGCGGCGAAGACATGTGACCATTTCCACGTAGCGCCCGACCTTGGGGCGCGATCGTCTCTGGGTGGTTGGCGCGACGGACCGTTGCCGGGACGCTCCCTGCGCGCATCGTGCGCTCCGGTCGCTCCGTTGCGTCTCGCTCCCGCGCCTCCAGCGCTCCGCTCGCCACAAAGGCCCGTCAACGATCCGTCGCACCAACCACCCTGCGACGATCGTGGCAGGTCGCACGCCGCACGATGGTGCCCTCGCACGCACCTACGCAGCACAATTTGAAACGTCGCGCGCAACGCGCGCGACCTACCGCTTATAGAGCGGAGCGGTCAGCGGAGCGACGGCCGAACCGGAGGTGAGGACGCTGCTAATTTATTTATTGTTGGAGAATTTTTGCCACCATCGTGCCCCGCACGATGCTGCCGTAGGCGTTGGGGCGCGCCGACGTGATGCGACGGGGCCTTTGCGGCGAGCGGAGCGCTGGAGGCGCGGGAGCGAGACGCAACGGAGCGACCGGAGCGCAGGATGCGCGCAGGGAGCGGTCCGGCGCATCGTGCCGCCGCCCCCAACGCCGCGCCACAATGCCGGCAGCGCCGCCCCGCGGTTACTCGTTCGACCAGTAGTCCTTGAGGGCTTTGCCGCGCGACGGATGCCGCAACTTCCGCAACGCTTTGGCTTCAATCTGCCGAATGCGTTCGCGAGTAACGCCGAACTCTTGCCCGACTTCCTCGAGGGTGCGCTGGTGCCCATCTTCCAATCCGAAGCGTAGCACCAAGACCTTGCGCTCGCGCTCGGTGAGATTTTTGAGGACGTCCTGCATCTTCTCTTTGAGCAGCATGACGGACGCCGCTTCAGCAGGCGCAACCGCTTCCTGATCCTCGATGAAGTCGCCGAGGTGCGAGTCTTCTTCTTCGCCGATCGGCGTCTCGAGCGAGATCGGCTCTTGCGAGATCTTGATGACTTCGCGGACCTTTTCGGGCGTGAGTCCCATCTCGTTGGCGATCTCTTCGACGGTCGGATCGCGGCCGAGCTCTTGGAGGAGCTGGCGGCTGATCTTGATGAGACGGTTGATCGTCTCGACCATGTGGACCGGGATACGGATCGTGCGTGCCTGATCGGCGAGCGCGCGCGTGATCGCCTGACGGATCCACCACGTCGCGTACGTCGAGAACTTGTAACCCTTGCGGTAGTCGAACTTCTCGACCGCGCGGATCAGCCCGAGATTGCCTTCCTGGATGAGATCCAAGAAGAGCATGCCGCGGCCGACGTACTTCTTCGCGATCGAGACGACCAGACGAAGGTTCGCCTCGGTGAGCTTGCGTTTGGATTCTTCACCTTCGAAGACGACGCGGTTGTCGGCGGTGCCGTTCTTGAGCGCTTCTTTTTCGCCGGCTTCGATCGACATCGCCAAGCGCCGCTCGTCGTCCATCGAGAGCAGCGGGACGCGGCCGATCTCCTTGAGATACATGCGGACCGGGTCGTCGAGCGCCAGCCCGGCGGGAAGCGCTTCCTCCGCGTCCTCACGGTCCGCGGGCTTCTCGTCTTTCGACTGCTCTTCGACGATCTCGATGCCGAGCGAGGCGATCTCCTCGAGGAGGTCGTCCATCCGTTCGGGCGCGACGTCGTCGACGTTGTCGAAAACGGTGTTGATCTCTTCGTACGTCAACGTGCCGCGCTTCTTGCCTTTTTCAAGCAGCTTCTTGATCTGCTCTTCCAAGGACGGCGCGGGTGCGTCGGTCGCCGGTGCGGTCTTTTTCGTGCGTGCCATGCTGGTGCTCACCCCCTTTCTGCTGTCGGTCCGGACCCGGAGAATGTCTCTCGTCCCGAGGGTTATCCTTTTTTCAACGATTCAGCGAGTGT
>JAFAMS010000216.1 GCA_019233165.1 Vulcanimicrobiota bacterium
TGCTCTTCGTTCGCGACAACCTCACCGCAAAGGGGATTCGCGGAGCGGTCGGCACCTCGGCTTCCTATGCAGAGCTCCTCGACGGGACCGGCCGGACGCCGCGTCAGCAAGAAGAAGAGATTCTCGCGCGTTTCGGACTGGAAGCGCGGGAAGTCAGTTCCCAGACGTACCCGCGCAAGCTCGACTATCTCTTTCTGACCGCTCTCGCCGGCGTCGGAGCGTCGCTCTCGAAATTTGCGATCGACGTGCGCGTCCTCTCGTCGCCGGCGATCGGCGAGATGTTCGAGCCGTTCGGCGAGAAACAAGTCGGGAGCTCCGCGATGCCGTTCAAACGCAATCCGACGCTCTCCGAGCGGATCGACTCGCTCGCGCGTTTGCTCCCCGCGTATGCGGACGTTGCGTTTCACAACGCGGCGACGAACATGCTCGAGCGGACGCTCGACGACAGCGCAAACCGGCGGACGATCTTGCCCGAAGCGGTTCTGTGCACGGACGAGATCGTCTCGCTCGGCTCCCGGATCGTGCGCGGCCTGCGAATCGACGAACGGCGAATCGTCGCGAACCTGAAGACGTACGGCCCCTTCGCCGGAACCGAGACGGTAATGATGAAGGCGGTCAAAGCCGGCGCCGACCGGCAGGCGATGCACGAATCGATCCGCGAGGCGTCGATGCGGGCTTGGGAAGCGATCGCGCGCGGTGAGGACAACCCGCTCGCGCGCAACCTCTCCGACGACGAGACGCTTTCGGTCTACGTCGACCCGGCCGAGATCCGGCTGCGGCTCGATCCGAGCCTGCACATCGGCGACGCGCCCGAGCGGGCCGAGCGATTGGTCCAACAAATTCGAGAGACGGTAGGAGATCGTGAATAAGGGCTTAGAGATCACGCGCGGCAAGACCAAGGCGCTCTACGAGTCGCCGGAACAACCCGATGTCGCCGTCATGCAGAGCACCGACAACATCACCGCCGGCGACGGCGCCCGCCGCAACACGATCGAAGGGAAAGGGCGCCTCGCCGCCCAGACGACGGCGCGCGTCTTCCGGCTTCTGAACCTGTGCGGCTTCCCGACGCACTATCTCTCGGGCGGCGAAGACGACGACGACAACGAGATCCTCGTGCGCCGCTGCCAAATGATCCCGCTCGAAGTCGTCGTGCGTGGCGTGGCTGCCGGCTCGCTCGTTCGCCGCAAGGGTTTGCAACGCGGTACGCTCCTGGTCCCTCGCGTCCTCGAATTCTTCTTGAAAGACGACGCGAATCACGACCCGCTGATCGAGCCCGAAGAGATCGTGCAACGCGGTATCGCGCATCCGAGCGAAGTCGCGGCGATGAGCGAGATCGCGCGGATGGTCTTCGAAGTGCTGGCGCACGCCTGGCGGCGTCGCGACGTCCTCTTGATCGACCTCAAGATCGAGTTCGGGCGGCTCGCCAACGGCGAGAACAAAGGGGCGCTCGTGATCGCCGACGTCGTCGACAACGACGCGTGGCGAATCTGGCCGCAAGGACGCGAGGACTTGATGCTCGACAAGCAGATGTATCGCAACTTGCAGGACGTGACCCCCGAGGCGCTCGACCGCGTGCGAATGGCGTACGAGCAGGTCGCCGAGCTCGTCGGCTCCTTCCCGCAGATGCGTTCGGGAATGGTCGCGATGCTTGCAGAGGACGCCGGGCGCGTCGAGAACCTCCAGGAGATCGCGCGCCAGATTCAGGTGTACGGGCTCGCGAGCGGACGTCACGTCGCCTCGAGCGCGCTGACGCCCGGTTACGTGATGCAGCTCGTCCAACAGCTCGACGCGTCCTTTGCGCGTCTCGTCTACGTCACGCTGGGGCCGCCGAGTCTCGCTGCGATGGTCAACGGGATTACGGTCAACCCGGTGATCGATGCCGGCGTGCAATCGGCCGAATTCGTCGCCCAAGCGGTCGCGAAGACGCTCGCGATCGACGACACGGTCCTTTTCGGCCGGGTGATGCTGATGCAGGCAAACGCGCGTTCCGCGGTGTTGCAAGCCGACGCGCAGCTCAACGTGCCCCCGCCTCCGCCGGCGCCCGGGACCGCGCTTGCTTGAGCTCGGTCTCCCCGAGATAGCGCTCAGCCCCGAAGAACGCAAGCGCGTCGTCGAAACGCTCGGACGCGAACCGACTCCCGTCGAATGGTTCGCGTTCGACGCGCAATGGAGCGAGCATTGCTCCTACAAGTCGAGCCGCCGTTTCCTGCGCAATCTGCCGACGAGCGGGGAGCGCGTCATCCTTGGGCCCGGCGAAGACGCCGGCGTCGTTCGCCTCGGCGACTACAACGGCGAGTCGTACGCAATCGTCGTCGCGCACGAATCCCACAACCATCCCTCGCAAGTCGTCCCTTTCGAAGGCGCCGCGACCGGGATCGGCGGGATCGTTCGCGACGTCCTCTGCATGGGCGCCGAAGTCATCGGCGTCGCCGATCCGTTGCGGTTCGGGACGAGCGCGTGGGCGGGCTTTATCGCGCAGGGCGTCGTCGACGGGATCGCCGCGTACGGGAACGCGATCGGCGTCCCCAACGTCGGGGGCGACGTCGCCTTCGATCCGCGCTTCGACGACAACGTTCTGGTCAACGTCGTCGCGCTCGGACTCGTGAAGGAACGGGATCTGATCCACTCGCGCGCCCCGAGGGGTAGCGCCGGCTGGGACATCGTCCTCGTCGGCAAGGCGACCGATCGGAGCGGTTTCGGCGGAGCGTCGTTCAGCTCGCTCCAGCTCGACGCGCAGGACGCCGAAGCGAACAAAGGCGCGGTGCAGGTCCCCGATGCGTTCCTCAAGAGCGTGATCATGCGCGCGAGCTATCGCGTCTTCGAGCTCCTCCGCCGCGAAGCGATCGTCGCCGGATTCAAAGATCTCGGTGCCGGCGGGGTGATGGGATGCACCGCCGAGCTCGTCGCATCGGGCGGTTACGGAGCGCGTATCGACCTCGACAACGTCCCCGTGACGGATCGGGATCTGCCCGCACCGGTGATCGCGGTCGGCGAGACCCAGGAACGGCTGTGCTGGATCGTCCCACCGGCGTTCACGCCGCGGCTGCTCGAAGTCTATAACGAAGAATTCGGGCTCCCGCGCGTTGCGCGCGGCGCGGGTGCGACGCCGATCGGGAAGGTGATCGCCGAACCGCGCTACGTCTTGTCGCACCGCGGAAGCGTCGTGATGGACGTCCCGACCGATTTTCTTTGCGGCGGAATCGCGTACGAGCGGCCGTACGAGCTCCCGTCGCGCCACGAAGGCGAAGCGGTGTCGCGCGACGTCGATCTGCACGCGCTGCTTCCCAAAGTCCTCGCCCATCTCGACGTTTGCTCGCGCGCGCCGATCTTCGAGCGTTACGACGGCGTCGTGCGCGGCACGACCGCAATCCCGCGAGGTTACGCCGACGCCGGCGTCCTCGTCCCGATCCCGGGGTCGCCGCTCGCCGTCGCGCTCGCGGTCGCGGGTAACCCGCGTCTCGGCGCGATCGACCCGTACGCAGCCGCCGTCGCCGCCGTCGTCGAGGCCGCGCGCAACGTCGCAGCCGTCGGCGCGCGGCCGGTCGCGCTGACGGACTGCCTCAATTTCGGCGACGCGGACCAGCCGCGTCAGTTCGGCGAGTTCGTCGCCGCCGTCGACGGCCTTGCGGAAGCGGCAACCGCGCTCGAAACGCCGTTCGTCTCGGGTAACGTCAGCTTGTACAACACGAGCGCCGGCGGGAATGCGGTTCCGGCGTCGCCGATCGTCGCATGTGTCGGCGTCCTCGAAAACGTCGCGAACGTCGTAACGCCGGCGCTGCGCGAGCGCGGCTCGGCGCTGTACTTGATCGGTCCCCGCAGCGACGCGCTCGGCGGCTCGGTCGCAGGCTCGTTTTTCGGCGCCGAAAATGAAGCGCTTCCCCGAATCGACCTCGCCGAGGTGCGAGCCGAGCTGGAGTTCGTGCGCGCCGCGATCGACGAGGGGCTCGTTCTCGCGGCGCACGACGTCTCGGACGGCGGGGTTGCCGTTGCGCTCTGCGAGATGGTCTTCGCATCGCGCGAGCGCACGTTGAGCGCGCGGATCGCATCGCACGGTGCGTGGGCCCCTCAGACCGCGGAGTGCGGCGCCTGGTTCGGCGAGAGTGGCGGAATCGTCGTCGAGGTTGCGGCCGCCGAACGATTCCGCGCGTTTGCGCGAGAGCGGGGCTGCGCGATTTGGCGCCTCGGCGACGTGATCGCCGGGGATACGCTCGTTTTCGGCGAGTGCGAGTTCGCGGTCGAGTCGCTTCACGACGCATGGTCGAGCCCGCTGCGCGGATTCTATCGATGAAGCCGAAAGTCGTCGTCTTCGTTTTTCCGGGATCGAACAGCGAAGACGAAACGAAGCGCGCGCTTGACGCCGTCGGTCTCGACGCCCGTCTCGTCCATTCCGACGATGCCGAGCACGCGACTGCCGACGGTTACGTCCTTCCCGGCGGCTTCGCGTACGAGGATCGGATTCGCGCCGGCGCCGTGGCGGCGCATGACCGCGCGCTCGACGTCGTCATCGACGCAGCCGAGGGCGGGAAACCGGTGTTGGGGATTTGCAACGGCGCGCAAATCTTGATCGAGTCTGGGCTCGTCCCCGGCACGGGCCCCATTCGGCGTCCGACGGCCGCCTTCGCGCCGAACGTTCCCGGCGGGCGATTCCGGTGCGTGCACACGTACTTGCGCACCATGCAGCCGCCCGAGCGCAGCCCGCTCTTGCGCGGGCTCGGCGAAGGAACGCTCGTCCCCGCCTGGGCGGCGCATGGCGAAGGGCGGCTTTCCGCGTCGCTCGAGGAGCTCGAGCGGATTCGCGAGGGCCGCCACATCGCGTTCGTCTATGCGACGAGCGACGGCGAGACGACCGAAGGCGCGATCCCCAACGGCTCGGCGCTCGGCGTCGCCGGCCTGATCAACAAGAAGGGAAACGTTCTCGCCGTCATGCCGCATCCCGAGCGCGACGCGTGGACGTTCATGCACCTGGGCGCACCGGGGGCAAGTCGAAGCGACGCGCTCGCTCCCTCGGGCGGAATCGCGCTCTTCGAGAGCTTCGCGCGAGCGTTTAGTGCGTTATAGGAGGCGTTGCGACGCCGCTGGCGTGTGCCGCCGCGCCGTGGGAGTTAGGCTTCTTTGATACCTTCGTTTGTTTCGTCGCATGCGAAGCCTTCGTCGCCTTGGGGGCGGGCGTCATCGCACTCGCCGAAGTTCCAGCGGCTGCCACTGCGATCGCAAGGATGCAGGCGCCGAAGCGGATCGTCGTCATAGGCGTCCTCCGAGTTCCTTGTGATTCCCCGAAGGGCGGGCACCTAGTCGGGCGAAGGGCCGAAGATGATCGAGCGCGCCTTCGCGGTCCGGCTGGCGATCCCGGACAACGAGGCGTACACGGCGATGGTGACCCTGCAGCGGCTTGGGATCCGCTGCGAGAGGGTCGAGCGGGCCGAAATCCACATTTTCGGGCTCGAGGACGACGCGGCGGCCGACGAGCTCGACCGGGTCGTGCCGACGATTGCGACGATCTACAACCCCAACAAGCACCGTCTGCGGCGCCTTTCCGCGCCGCGACCGGTGAAAGGCGAGGTCTGGGTTACGGCCCGGGAGCTGCCCGAGGTCCACGACGAGGTCGTCGTCGGCGGGATCCGCTTACCCGGCGTCCGTTCGGCTTGGAAGGCGACTTCGTGGAGGCTGCAGGATGCGGCGGGTAATGACGTGTCGACGGAGCTGCTCGACCGCGCGGTCGAAACGCTGCTCTGCAATTCCGCGTTCCAACGAGCAAT
Organism: Vulcanimicrobiota bacterium; assembly: GCA_019233165.1. GTDB lineage: Bacteria > Vulcanimicrobiota > Vulcanimicrobiia > Vulcanimicrobiales > Vulcanimicrobiaceae > JAFAMS01. The sequence goes on from JAFAMS010000216.1 coordinate 5,757, forward strand.
AACCGCATGATTGTCGCACCCGAGCTTGCCCGCCTCACCGCCGACCCGCTGACCGGCAAACCCTACACGATCGCGACGCTGGGATCGCATTCCGCGCTGCAGATCCTCAAGGGCGCGCACGACGAGGGTTTCCGTACCCTCGCGATCTCG
>JAFAMS010000252.1 GCA_019233165.1 Vulcanimicrobiota bacterium
ACGAGCTCGAAAAGCTCGAGCGGTTTCTCGGCGGGATCAAGGAGATGCACCGCTTGCCGGACGCCGTCTTCATCGTCGATCCCAAGAAAGAACGCATCGCGGTCCTGGAAGCGCGCAAGCTCAAGATCCCGATCATCGCGGTCGTCGACACCAATTGCGATCCGGAGGAGGTCGACTACCTCATCCCCGGCAACGACGACGCAATCCGTGCCGTGAAACTGATGGTCTCGAAGATCGCCGATGCGATCATCGCGGGACGAACCGAGACCGAGAGCGCGTACGACGAGTCGGCCTACGACCGCCAGTACGCCGCGATCCAAGCCGGCGAACCCGACGCCGCCGCCCTCTGATGAGCGCCTTTTAAACTTATGGAAACAGCAACCTACAAACCGACGACCGACGAGATCAAGCGGCTCCGCGAAGAGACGGACGCCGGGATGATCGACTGCCGCAATGCGCTGGTGAAGTGCAACGGCGACTACGAAGCCGCGAAGCGGCACCTGTCCGAGCAAGGGATGGCGCGCGCGGCCAAAAAGGCCGAGCGCGTCGCCAACGAGGGCTTGATCGGAAGCTACGTCCACGCGGGCGGGAAGATCGGCGTCTTGGTGGAGGTCAATTGCGAGACCGACTTCGTGGCGCGCAACGACCGTTTCGTCGAGCTCGTCCGCGACGTCGCGATGCACGTCGCGGCGATGAAGCCCGAGTACCTCGACCGCGAGAGCGTTCCCGAGAGCATCGTCGACGAGCGCAAGGCCGAGTTCGCCAAGAGCGTCCCGGCAGGCAAGCCGCCGGCAGTCGCGGAGAAGATCGTCGAGGGGAAGCTCGGCAAATGGTTCGAGGAACACTGTCTGCTCGATCAGCAGTTCGTCAAGGACGACGCGATCACGGTCGGCGAGCTCGTCTCCGGGACGTCCGGCGTCCTCGGAGAGCGAATCCGCGTCCGGCGATTCGTCCGGTACGCGCTCGGCGAAGAGTAGGGGCCGGCGTTGGCTGATTCGGCGGAGCCGATCTTCCGGCGCATCCTTCTAAAGCTCTCGGGCGAGGCATTCGCCGGCGGCGATCAACACGTCGACGTCGAGACGACCGAGACGATGGCGCGTCAGATCGCCGACGTCCACGCGGCCGGCGTGTCGATCGCGGTTGTCGTCGGCGGCGGAAACATCTGGCGGGGGAAGACGCACGAGGCGGCCGGGATGGAACGCGCGACCGCCGACTACATGGGGATGCTGGCGACGGTGATCAACGCGCTAGCCTTGCAAGACGCGCTCGAACGGATCGGCGTCCCGTCACGCGTCCAGACCGCGATCGCGATGCACGAGATCGCGGAGCCGTACATCCGGCGGCGGGCGATCCGCCACCTGGAGAAGCGCCGGGTCGTGATCTTCGCGGCCGGGACCGGGAACCCGTATTTCACGACCGACACGACGGCGGCGCTGCGCGCCGTCGAGGTCGGGGCGCAGGCAATCCTGAAAGCGACCAAAGTCGACGGCGTCTACAGCGCCGACCCGAAGAAAGATCCGGCGGCGACGCGCTTCACGCAGGTCGACTACCTCGAGGTCTTACAGCTCGGGTTGGAGGTCATGGACAATACGGCTTTGACGTTGTGCATGGACAACGGGCTCCCGATCGTCGTCTTCGACATGAACGTCCCGGGGAATATCCGCCGGGTCGTCTTCGGGGAAGCGATCGGAACCTTCGTCGGACGTCCGGCCCAAAACACGGAGTACGCGAAGTGCTGAACGACGTCTTCAAAGACACCGAATCGAAAATGGGCAAGGCGGTCGAATCGACACGCACCGAATTCGCCGGGATTCGCACCGGTCGCGCGTCGCCGGCGCTCCTCGACCGGCTCGTCGTCGAGGCGTACGGCTCGACGGTTCCGCTCAAACAAGTTGCGAGCATCAGCTCGCCGGACGGCCGTTCCCTCGTCGTGAGCGCGTACGACAAGTCGACGGTCGGCGCGATCCGGAAGGCGATCGAGACGAGCGATCTCGGTCTCAATCCAAACGTCGATGGCCAAGCGGTCCGGCTCAGTTTCCCGCCGCTCACCGAAGAGCGCCGCAAAGATTTGGTCAAAGTCGTCCACAAGCGCGCCGAAGAAGGCAAGGTCGCGATCCGTAACGTCCGCCACAAGAGCGTCGACGCGGTCAAAGCGTTGCTCAAAGACCATAAGATCACCGAAGACGAGAACAAGCGTGCCGCCGAGCAGCTCCAAAAGCTGACCGACAAGTATATCAAGGACGTCGACGCGCTGGTCCATGCCAAAGAGAAGGAGATCATGGAGGTTTGAGCTCCGATCTCGTGCTCGCACCTGAAGTCGAAGCGCGCGCCGCCCTCGCGGGATGCGCGATCTCCGAGCGTTTGCTCTTGCCGCCCTATCCGGCGCTCGGGGTCGGGCGCCTACGCGTCGTGCGCGTACGACCCTTGGGCGGCGAACGGATCGAGCTGCTCTGCTCCTACGAGGGGTACGAGCCGCTCTGACCGTGCGCGCGGCGGCTCCAGCCGGAGCGCGACGCTCCGGTTCGCTCGGAATCCGCCGCATCGGGATCGGACTGGCGCTGGCCGTCGTCGGAATCGCCTGCGTCTTCTGGTCGCCCGCGTTCACCCTGCTCATCGTGCTGATCGCGATGGGGAGCTTGTGGGAGT
>JAFAMS010000272.1 GCA_019233165.1 Vulcanimicrobiota bacterium
CCGTCGAGCTCCTGGCGTTCGACGATCCATTCCACGACGCGACGCCGCGCTTCGTCGCGTCGCGGCTGCACGCTCAGCGCGTCGTAGTGCTTGAGAGCCCGGTCGAGATACCACATCCAGCCCGTCCCCGGGACGTGCGTCGCGCGATCTTCGGTCCCGGGGACGAAGAGCTCGCGCACGTCGATGCCGAGCGGACGGATCGGGCGCCGCGAGACGACGATCGTGAGCGGCGCGATCGTCCCTCGAGCCCAGCACGAGAAATCGTAGAGATTGAACGGAACGTGCGGCGGAAAGAAGACGATCTCCGGCGGGAGCGACGGGATTCCGCTCCACGGGTAGACGCCGAAGAGCGCGAGCCAGATCTTCGTGAAGACGCGCGCTTCGACCAGACCCCCCAAACGATGGATCGTTGCGAGCGCGGCGCGCATCTCGTCGCGCGCCGGATCGATCCCGAGCAGTTTGAGTGCGACGTACGCCTCGATCGTCGTGCTCAAATCGGCCGGACCGTCGTAATACAGCGCCCACGAACCGTCGGCACGCTGCTCCTGCAAGAGATGGTGCGAGGCGCGCTCGCGAATTGGTTCGAGCGAGATCCCGAGGAAGCGGAGGAGCATGACGTGCTCGGCCGTCATCGTAACGTTCGTCTCGAGCTCGCCGGTCCACCAACCCTCGCGCGCCTGTCGCTCGAGGAGCCAGCGGACGGCCCGCTCGAGCGCGTCAGCCGGCATGGCGCAATCCTCGAACCTCGGCGGTTTCCTCGAGCGCCGACGCCGCCTGCAAACCGCTGCGCACCGCCGACTCCATCGTGTCCGGCCAGCCCGTATCGAGCCAAGCGCCGGCGAGCGTGACGTTCGGGAATCGCGTGCGCACGCCGGGGCGCCGAATGCCGGCCTTCGGCAGGAACGTCGACGACGGATTTCTAGTGACGGCGCTTTCGAGGAGCCGTGCGTTCGCGAGCGCGGGGAACGCCGCGCGAACTTCGTCCCATCCGCGCTCGGCGAGCGTCGCGGTTTGCTCCGTGAGGAGCGCGTCCGCGGCGCTCAAGCTGCAGCACAGATAGCCGGCTTCCTTCTGAAAGATCCACTGCATCGGCGAGTCGAGGAGCGCCGCGAAGTCGAAGTCGAGCGCGCCGCAATCGTGCCACAAGTGAATGTCGACGATCGCGCGCGCCTCGTAATCGTCGGCCGAGACGAAGCCGAGCCGCGCGAGCTGATGCGGAGTGAGGGCGAGGACCGCGGCATCGAAGCTCCGCCGTTCGCCGAGCGGCGAACCGACCCGGAGCGCAACGTCGTGCGCGCCCGGCTCGACGGCGGCGACCGGCGTCGAACGATGGACGGCATCGAGCGTCGCGGCTGCGGCTTCCGCGATCCGCGCGAGCGGGATCTTCGACCAGCCGAAGCGTGCCGCGCCCGGCTCGCTCAAGAATGCGGTGACGATCACGAAGGCGGCTTCGCCGGTGGGGATCCGCTCGAGCGGTGCGTTGAGCGCGGGGACGATAAACGGTCTCCAAAACGCACGGACCGCCGCCTCGCTTTGACGGTGGCGCGCGAGCCAACGGTCGAACGGCTCGCTCGAGTCGAGCGCGGCGCGGATCCGGGGCAACGCTGCAGCGATCCGGAGCCGGTCGCCGAGCGGGAGATGCCGATAGCGCAGGAGCGAGGGTGCGAGATGGAGCGGGGCGGGGAGCGGTGCGGCACGGAGACGGCTGCGCCGCGCGCCGCGCGCGACGACGACGTCGAAGCGTTCTTGCAGGTAGAGCTCGTCGCGCAGACCGAGGCGTTCGACGAATGCGATGAACGCGGTGCAGCAGGCGAGGAAGACGTGCTGTCCGTTGTCGACCTCCCGCCGCAGGTCGCCGCTTCCGATTGCAAACGACGTCGCGCGGCCTCCGAGCAGTCGTGTGCGCTCGAAGAGCTCGACGCCCCAGCCGGCGGCCTTGAGCGCGTGCCCTGCAGAGAGTCCGGCGAGCCCGCCGCCGACGACCGCTACACGGGGCGCAGCCACGAACCGACCATCACGAGAAGCTTCTCCGAAGGCGAGAGCGACGTTCTGCCGCGCAACGGGAAATCGGGGTCGCGCTCGATCTTCTCCAAAATCCGCTCGTAGATGCCGGCCATGGTGTGAACGCATACCGCAGCGCGGCGCGGGATGTGCCGCAAGACGCCGTACCCGCTCGCAAAGAGCGCCCGGGCGCGCCGCGCTTCGAACGCGACCAGCGCGCGCCAACGGTCGCTCGCGATCCCCTCGAAGAGCTCGCTTTCGCGCAGCCCAAACCGGTCGAGATCTTCGGCTGGGATGTAAATGCGATCCATCCCGGCGTCTTCCCGTACGTCGCGCAGGATGTTTGTCAACTGCAGGGCCACCCCGAGCTCGTCGGCGCGCGTAAGCGCCGCTTCGTCTTCGTAACCGAAGATCCGGACGCACATTCTCCCGACGACCGACGCGACGAGCCGGCAGTAGCCTTCGAGCTCTTCCCACGTGCGGTACCGCTTGCGGAAAAAGTCGAGCTCGACGCCGTCGATCAGCTCCATGAGCTCGCTCTCGGGGATCCGGTACCGCACGACGGCGTACGAGAGCACGTGCATGACGGGATCGCTCCACTCGCCGCGCATGCAGCGCCGAATCCGCTCGCGATGGAACTCGAGCCGTTCCGGGAGCTTTTGCCGATTGGGATCGTCGGCGTCGTCGTCGACCTGTCGCGCGAACCCGTAGAGCGCGTAAATCGCGATCCGCTGCTCGAACGGCAACGAGATGAACCCCCAGTAAAAGTTGCGCGCCTCGCGGCGTGCGAGCTCGGCGCAGAAGCGCTCGGAGTCGCGCAGTTTGAGATCGAGCGCTTCCATCAGAACGCGGCTCGCATGACGAGGCCGAGCTTCGTTCGCTTCGATACGGTGGGCCGTTCGAGGTCGGTACGGTAACCGATCGCCGCAATCGCATCGCAGATCGCCAGGCCGCCGAGCCGATACAGCGCGAGCTGCAAACGCAGACCGAAGGGCGCCATCCGCTCGAGCCGGCGGCCTGATTGCAAGAGGTCGCGCGCGCGCACGACCATCGCTTGCGTCGCTCCGGCGCGTCCGAGCGCACGAATATCCGATTGGACCAAGTACGTGCGTCCCAGCGATTCGTCGCGCGCGACGTCTTGCGCGAAGTTGGCGAGCTGTAACCCGATGCACACGTCGTCGGAAAGACGCTCGGCCTCGGGGTTGCCCATGCCGAAAATGCCGAGCACCATCCGGCCGACCGGCGCCGCCGAGTTTCGGCAATACGCGAGCAAATCGTCCCAGCTCTCGTACGACGCGACCCGCTGGTCCTGTTCGTTCGCGGCGATCAGATCGAGGAACGGCTGCGCGCCGAGCGAGAAACGCGCAATCGTTTGCGCGACCGCGATCAACACCGGGTGCACGGGCGGATCTCCGGCGAAGAGCCGCTCGACCTCGGCGCGCCAGCGCGCAAGTCGCGCGAGGGCGTCGTCGCGGCTCCCGCTTTCATCGCCGAGGTCGTCGGTGGTGCGGCAAAAGGCGTAGACGCGCGCCAAGTCGAGCCGCACGGGCGGCGGCAAGAGCTTGGAGGCGACCGTGAAGTTCTCGTAGTGCCGCGCCGCGAGCATCCGGCAGTAGGCGTCTGCAGCCCGGAGCTCTTCGGTGGGACCGTTCGCCGGCCTCATCTGGGAGAAGATACCGTTTGCAGGTCCGTCGGGCCTGCGCGAAAGAGTAGGTGCGCGCAATGAAAAACGCGCTGCTGATCGGTTCGGACGAGCACAAAGAGCTCTTTTGTCGCACCTTCGTCGAGTCGCACGAGCGGTACGAGCCGCTCGAGCTTCCGTGGCCGGTCCTCGACGACGCCGCGCTCGCGCGCCTGCGCGCGCTGCCGATCTGGGACATGGCATTGCAAGCGGAGACGAACGCGGGTGCGATGGTTACCGGATTTGCGGCGACGATCTCCGATCCGGTCGTCCGCGACGCGGTTGCCCTGCAAGGCTTTGAAGAAGAACGCCACGGCAAACTGATCGGGACGCTCGTCGATCGCTACGGGCTCGGCGCGACGCGGCGGCCGCCCGAGCTCGAGCCTACGCAGTCCCAGTTCGTCCATTTCGGATATCGAGAATGTTTGGACTCATTCTTCGGTTTCGGGATCTTCCGGATCGCGCGCGAAACCGACTTCATGCCCGATTCGCTGATCTCGCTGTTCACTCGCGTCCTTTGGGAAGAGGCGCGGCACATCGTGTTCTTCGTGAATTGGATCGCGTACGAGCGCGTTCGCCGCGGGTACGGCAACGTCTTGATGCAAGCGATCGCGACGGCGCTCGGATACGTGCGGGCGCTCTTCGATATGATCGTGAGCGGCAAGAAAATGGCCGAGGGCGCGCCGCCGTCCGCGAGCAACGGCACGGTCCTCCCCGATCTTTCGCTGACGCGGTTGCTCGACGCGTGCCTCGCCGAGAACGAGCGGCTGATGGCACGTTTCGACGAACGCTTGCTGCGGCCGCGCGTCATGCCGCTCTTGGCGCGTGGCGTCGTCGGCGCGATGCAGACCGGCGAACAGCTCCGCAACGTGGTAGCGCCGCGCGGCGTCTGATCGTCACCGCCGACGACTTCGGTTCGTCGCTCGCCGTCAACGAAGCGGTCGAACGCGGTCATCGCGAGGGGATCCTGACGTCGGCGAGCCTGATGGTCGCCGGCGAGGCGGCCGGCGACGCGATCGCCCGCGCCCGGGCATTGCCGTCGCTCGCGGTCGGCTTGCACGTCGTCGTCGTCAACGGAACGCCGGTCCTGCCGCCCCGCAAAGTCCCCGCGCTCGTCGACGCGCGCGGTGCCTTTTCGGACGACCTCGTCGGCGCGGGCGTGCGCTATTTCTTCGATCCGGCCGCGCGCCGTCAGCTCGCGGCCGAGATACGCGCGCAATTCGAAGCGTTCGCCGCGAGCGGATTGCGGCTCGATCACGCGAACGCGCACAACCATATGCACGTCCATCCGACCGTGCTCTCGACGATCATCGCGGTCGGAAAAGACTTCGGGCTCCCGGGCGTGCGGCTCCCACGCGAGCCGTATCTGCGCTCGTGGCAGAGCGCGG
>JAFAMS010000141.1 GCA_019233165.1 Vulcanimicrobiota bacterium
GTTCCCCTCGTTCGAAGGCCGTCTGACGATCCTGCCCTACGGGACGCAGGCGGAATACGTCCTCAAAGGCACGTACGACCCGCCGTTCGGCTTAGCCGGGCGGATCTTCGACGAGCTCGTCGGCAAACGGATCGCATACGCCACCGCGAACGCGCTCCTCGACAAACTGCGTGCGGTCTTGGAAGCCGAGTACACGACGCTCCAAGACGTGATGTACCGCATCCCCGACGCGCTGTAAGATAAGGAGGCCCGTTAGCGGGGGCCGTCCTTTCCATGGAGCAGTCGACGAACGCCGTCGGCGGTGCAGCGGCACTGGCGAGCGGCCTGCGCAAGACCTTGACCGCCGCAGAGAAGCGCTGGACGCAGTGGCCGACCGGTGCGAACGATCTTGCAAAGGTCGCCGACGCCGTCGAGGGGATCCGGCAACGCCTTGCCGCAGCGGCGACCGCGGACGATCCCTCGTCCGTCGCGGCGAGCTGCATCGACGACCTTCGCGCGGTCCTCGAGTGGATGACGTACCAGTCCCAAACGATTGCAACCGCGCAGGCGCTCGCCGTTGCGCGCAAGACGCGCAGGTTCGTCGAGCGCTTTGGGGTCGGCGCGGCGACGCCGGGGATCGTGGCACTTTTCGACTCCGAACCGTCGATTATCGAGAGCATTCGAACGCGAAACGCGGCGATGATTGCGATCGCGGGGCGGCACGAACATCTAGCCCTCCCCGCGCCCCTGATCGATCCCGGCCGGCTCGTCGAGCCGGTTCGGCGGAAGCCGAGCAGACTCGACTTCATTCAACGCTTGCGCAAGGCCGCGAAAGAATCGCAGCGCTAGCAATCTTGCCGCCCGACTGCGCCGCGTGATAAGGTCGGCGCGAGGTCACGATGCTCTCGATCGACGCTTGGCTGGACGAAAAACCATACAAAGAACTTTACGACGGCGCGGTTCACGAAAAAGTGGGCCCGCAACGTGCGCACGCGCTGGTATCTCGCGCCATCATCGTGCTGCTCGACGCGTGGGGCGGAGGCTTCGGTGAAGTGGGACCCGAGTGGCGGGTTTATCTTTCGGAGGGGACGACGCTCGTTCCCGACGTGGCATTCTTTTCGGACGTCAGGCTTTCGACGCTTTCCGAGCTCGAGCGAGAGAAGCCACCGTTTGCACCTGACATCGTCGTCGAGGTCCGCTCACCCCAGGACTGCGAGAACTGCATCGAGAGAAAGACGGCGCTTTATCTCGCGCACGGTGCAATCTTGGTCCTGAACGTCGACCCGCAAACGCGAACCGTCCGGATCTCATCGCAGGATGGCGAACAGGTATTGCAAGCCGGCGAGACGATCGAAGACGGCGCCTTCCCTGATCTCCATATTGCCGTCAACGAAATCTTCGCCCCTCTAGACCGCCGCGGAGCCTAAGCGAGGGGATCGTTCCCAGGCGACGGAGCGTGTGCCGAGAAGTTAGCGCGTGGAGAGGTGGCAGAGTGGTTTAATGCGGCGGTCTTGAAAACCGTTGGTCGCCTTAGAACAGCGACCCGGGGGTTCAAATCCCTCCCTCTCCGTAGCTTGTAATCGCAAGAAAAAAAACTTCAAGAATCACGAACAACGAACTAATAGTTCGTTGTCTTTTTTGTGCCATAGGTATGGCACAGATGTTTCATACGATTCGTTTATGCAGATTGAGTTCGGCGTTCTCGATCGTAAGTCGCGGTGTGATGGCGGCCCGACTTACCAGGATTTTGAGAACCGTAAACAACTTGGTCTGCCAATCGGCACTGCAACGAATCGGCTGAAGAAACTAATTCTCTTCACGCTGATTCAGGAAACGGGGCGCGACAGTTGCCTACGTTGCAAGGCCAAGATTTCGTCGGTAAACGACTTTGCCGTTGACCATTATACGCCTTGGCGCAACGCGTCGCCCGAGCTCTTTTGGGATCTCCGCAACATTGGGTTTTCGCACAAACGGTGCAACTCTCTCGCCCGTCGTACGACTGCCGGCTACAAGCTCGGTCCTAATCCAGGTCGCAAAGTCGGCAAACCGGGCGAGGCGTGGTGTTGCCAGCACAAGGCATTCGCCTCGATCGATGCCTTCGCAAAGAATCGCTCGCGATGGAACGGTTTGAACAGCTCCTGCAAAGCGTGTTCGAATAAATCAGACCAACGAGCCCGCCGGTCTGCCTTGCCAACGTCCGGTGGCGGTGTGGAGAAGAAGAATCGTCGTCCTCCCAATCCAAGGCGAATTGGTGGCGAGGGTACGGCGTGGTGCTCGGGGCATCAGCTGTTTCTTCCGATAGCAGGCTTCAATGCAAACAAGCGAAGGTGGACTGGCGTGCAGACGCAGTGCAAGGAATGCAATCTTGCCTACCTCCATCGCCGCCGCGGGAAGGTCTAGCGGGCCGCTGCCGCTCCCTCCGGTACGTCCTTCGTAATCCCCGGTAGCTCGCCGCCCAAGCAGAGCACGATCGCTTCGATGACGTGCTTGGTCTCTTCGGGGTCGCGGACTTGGATGCAGTCGGCGCCGGTCTCGCGCGCCGGGTAGTCGTTACCGCCCGGGAAGAGTGCGTCGCCGATAAAGAGCATGTCGTCGATCGGGATCTTCAAGATGTCGCGCAGTTTGCGCATCCCGTACGCCTTGTCGATCCCCGGATACGTCACGTCGATCGACGTGGTGCCGCCGAGGCGAACGGAAAAATCCGGGAGCGTCTTGTCGAGGACTGCTTTGATCTTCTGGCGCTTCGCGAAATCGGGATCCCACGTGCTCTTCGCTTCGAGCGGCGCCTCTTGGCCGAGCGCAGAGTAGGTGATCTGCGTCCCACGATCCTCGATCCGCTCGCCCCACGTCTCTTTGGGCTGAAATCCGGTTTGCGCGACCGCGTCCTCGAGCGCTTTCGTGATCTTCGCCTTTTGATCCGGGGCGATGTCCTCCGAGTACAACTTCTTCCAATCACCGTCGTACTCGTAGAATTTCGTTCCCGACGTCGGGAGCAGCGAGAGCTTGTTCAGATTCGGCGTATCCGGAAGATGGCCGAGCACTTGCTTTTGGAACTGGGGCAGGTCGCCGCCCGAGATGATCGCGACCCTCGCGACGTCGAGCAGTGCGGCAAGGTGCTTCGCCATCGCGTCGTCGAGCGCCGACTTGCTGAGCGCGAGCGTTCCGTCCAAATCGAAAACGATCAGTCTTTTCACGCGCCCTTCCTTCGGGAGGGCCTTCGCCGTTCGCCTTTTTCTCGCCCCGGGTATACTCGCATCATGAGAGCAACGTGGAAACCGCACGAGAAACACGGGCGTCTGACGACCCAAAGCGATCTCCCGGACAGCGTTTACGCGTTTCCGAAGGAGCGCAAAGAGCCGCTTACCGACGCGCGGCACGTCCGCAACGCGGTCGCGCGATTCGACCAGGTGACCGGCGTCTCGGGAGCCGCTCGGGACCTCGCATGGGCTAATATTAAGAAAGCTGCGCGGCACTACGACGTCGATCTGTCGGAAGGTTCCCGGCAAGAGCTCGGCGTCAAACCGCAGCGTAACCGCAAGGCGCGGGCAAAGCGCGCTGCGGCGACCAGAAAGAAGAAGGCCCGCAAGAGCCGGCGCTGACGCTCGCCTACCCCGGGTTTCCCACACCCGATACCCTGGGAAAAAGCGAGCATGGGTCCCCGCGTCCTCTTGGGAGTCAACCGGTCCTCGACCGCCGCCGAGCTGCTGCCGAAGCTGCTCGCACGCGCGGGGTGCCGGACGACGCTCGTCGCGCCGTCGCGAGCGCTCGTCGCGAAGAGCTATCTCGTCGAAAAACGGCGTCTGACGCCGGCGACGATGGCGGGCTACCTCGCCGAATTCCGTGACGAGCTGCTCACCGGCGAGTACTCGTGGGCGATCCTCGCCGACGGCGCGCACTGGCTCGGGCTGTGGGCGACGTGCGGCCGGCGCGCGCTCGAACCGTGGTCGCCGGTCCCCTTCGACGATCCGAATGGTCACGTCGTCTTTTCGCATCATGCCTTCCTCGAGCGCGCACACGCGTGCGGCGTCCCCGTTTCCGGCGGGCAGCCCCAAGGGGTGACCGAGGTTCTCTACGACCGCGGCCGGCCGATGTGCTGGATCTCGTCGTTGTTCGTCGAGGGTCGCGCATCGCGCCGGATCGTCGGCTCGAACGCACTCGATGCGATCGTCGACCGCGTCGGCCTGCTGTCTCGATTCCACGGCTTCGCAACGATCGGTTGGACGCGCGATTCCGAGGGCGCGCACGCGGTTTGCGGGTTCAAGCCGGGTCCGGCGGGCGGATACGCGCTGACGCCAAAGGCGGAGGCCGCGTTCGCAGCCGCAATTCGGGCGATGCTCTCAAACGATTCGAATTACGGACCCTACGCGGTCGCGGCAACGCCGGGGATCGTCCCGGTCACGCCGGATTACGGCGTCTTCCTCGCAGAACACATCGTCGAATCTTCGCCCGAGTCGTGGGCGCGCTTTGCGATGATGCTCGCACGGATCCCTTATCGCGACCCGTCGATCGCCGCCGAACATCTGCGCGTTGCGTTCTCGTTCGTCTTCAACGGCCTCGGCGCGCTTCAGCGCGCCGGTCGCGAAGCGGCGCGCCGCAAGCGGTCGCTTACGGCGGCGCCGAGCCCTTCGTCGCGGGGGGCCACAACGACGATCGCATCCGAGCCTTCATCGTCGGCCGCGCGCATGAGCGCGTAGAGCTGGCGCGCCAGTTCCTCAACCGAGTCGCGCGCGATCACGGTGACGCGCTTCCCCTGCGCGCGCAACTCGCCGGCGCGGGTCGCTGCGGCGATCGCATCGTCGGCAAGCTCGACCGTCGCGCGCGGCGCGTAATGCGACGGCAGCGAACCCGGGACGCGCACGCTTTCGTCACCGCTCGCGCGCACCGGTCCGATCGTCGCCTCGAGCTGCTCGCGCGTGACGGCGCCGGGACGTAGGATGGCGGCCGCGCCGTGCGCGAGATCGACGATCGTCGACTCGACGCCGACCGTCGCCGGCCCCGCGTCGACGATCATGTCGACGGCATCGCCGAGATCCGCCGCGACGTGCTCGGCGGCGGTCGCGCTGACGTGGCCGAAGCGGTTCGCGGAAGGTGCGATCACGCCGCGGCCCGCGCGCGCGATGATCTCGCGAGCGACCGGGTGCGCCGGAACGC
>JAFAMS010000267.1 GCA_019233165.1 Vulcanimicrobiota bacterium
GACCCCGATCGGGCGGCGCATGTGCACGGCGAAATGCACGGGGACGGAGTACGAGGTGAGGTTCTCGCCCGCGGCCGCGCGCGCTAACATGTCGTCGCCGCTCAGATCCTGCGCGTCTGCGCCCACCGTGGCGACGAGCGTCGCCGCAGCGAAGGACGCTGCGAACTTCTTCCGATTCATGCGTTGTGCTCCCTGATCGCCGGCGCGATCACTTTGATGACGAGCGTTTGCAAGATGCTTGCGGCCGGTACCGCGAGCAAGACGCCGATGATTCCGAACAAGGCTCCGCCGAGCGCCGTCGCAACGACGGTCACGAGCGGATCGATATCGATCGCCCGCTTGAAGATCAGCGGAGAAACGAACGAACCCTGAACGATGTGGGCGAGGCTGACGATGGCGATCGCCAGGGCGGCTTTCGTCCAGCCGGCGACCGCCAGGACGACGATTCCGGCGACGATGGCGCCGACCGCCGGCCCGAGGTAGGGGATCAGCGTCAAGAGACCTTGCAGAATCGCAATCGCGGCTGCGTAAGGGAGCCCAAAGAGCAACAGCCCCGCACCGCATTCGATCGCGACCATCGAGCCGTTGACGAGCGTCCCGAGGACGTACGCCGAGAGATTGTTGCCGATTTCGTCAAATAATGCGGTGAGTTCGGCCCGCCTGCGCTCGGGCGCCAGGCTCAGGAGAAATGCCCCGAAGCCATCTGACGACGTCAGCCAAAAAACGACGAGGATCGCCGTCAGACCGAGCATCGAGAGCGCGACGCTGAGCTTGGGGAAGAGCCGCTCGCCGATCGGAGCGAGCGCCGAAGCCACCTGCGGCGACTGCTTTGCCGCAAGCACGGCGTTCGCGATCATCTCGGGGAGGCTGCTCGACAGAGCGACCCCTTGCGCAATCAGCTCGCGGAGGGGAAGCAGCCACATCAGCGCCAGAGCGCCGACGACCGTGGCCAGAGCGACGCCGATCGCTGCAGCGCGTGTCATCCGTTTGGCGAGAACGTTCACGAACGGCCGAAGCCCTTCGCCGAGCACGATCGCTGCGAACAAGCTGAGAAGGACGATGTGACCTCGCACGATCACGAAGACGATCGCCGCCGCGAGCGCGACGATGCTGGTGATCAGAACGACGCGGGGTACCGTTAGCGAGCCTCGACGCGTAACGCGGCAAGCTTTTCCGCCGTCGCCGCATCGGCGGGACTACAAAGAATGACCAACTTGTCGCCGGGCGCTTGCAGACCGACCCGATGAAGGTGCATGAGACCGACCTCCGGCTGATCGTATTCGAACGGCTTGTTGAGGAAGAATTCGCCCGGCGCGTTCGGTAGCCGAACGTCGTAGGCCGCCCAGATGCGCTCGAAATCGGAAAATTCGTGGAGTGCGTCCAAGAGGCGAAGACCTTGGATGGAGCCCGGGTGTTTTGCCAGCGCCTGCCGGAACATCCCGAGGATCATGTGTGCTTCCGATTCCCAGGCGGGAAAGCGGCGGCGCCGCTCTTCCGTAAAGAGCATATACAGAACGTTCGAACGCAGATCCGCGCCCGGCCGCAGAGTGAAGGTGGCTTCGGCAAGCGGCGAAGCGCGCAGCGTTGTGAACCACCCGTCCAACAACAGCGCGCACGCTCGCGAACCCGGATCGCTGAAGTAATGCGCGATCGCAGGATGGATCTCTTCATATTCGGCGGGCTCTTCGGCGACTTCGATCCCGACCAGGGTGAAGAGATGGATGCGTTCTGCTTCGCTCAGTTGCAAGGCGCGCGCGATCGCGTTCAGCACGTCGGTCGAGACGTTGAGTTCTCGGCCCTGCTCGATCCAGGTGTAATATGCAACCGAGACGCCGGCGAGCTGCGCGACTTCCTCACGCAGAAGACCGTGCGTTCGACGACGCTTTACGAGCGGAAATCCGAGCTCGCTCGGCGACAGACGCGCTCGCCTGGAACGCAGAAACTCACCGAGCCAAATACGATTGGTCGGGCGAGCGCTCTGATGGGTGTCCACTTCCCCCATTCGGATACCTCCTGGAGGGTGGTATCTGAATATAGGGGTGGCGTGAGGCGCTCCTGCTAAGAGCGCCCCAAGCTATAGCATCGTGACTTTGCCGCTCGCGAGCTCGTAGACGGCACCGGCGATTCCCAACTTTCCGGCGGAGATCGCGTCGGCGACGATCGTCGAGCGCTTCGGCACCGATGCCACGGTATCGCGAACGTTCTGCGCGGTCGCGTTGTGGACCCATTTCCCGGGCATCGACTTGCTCGCTTTTGCGGCCGGTGCAATCGCTTCGGCGAGTCGTTGAATGCTCCCGGGAAACTTCTTGCCTTCCTTCACGTACTCGATCGCGGCTTTGACGGCGCCGCAAGCTTCGTGTCCGATGACGAGAATGTACGACGCCTTGAGCACCGCAACGGCGTATTCGATCGAACCAAGTCCGGCCGGGTCGACGAAGTTTCCGGCGACGCGGACGCCGAACACATGACCCGGCTCTTGATCGAAGATCGTTTCGACCGGGACCCGCGAGTCCGAACACGAGACGATGATCGCGAACGGGCTTTGTCCGCCGACGAGCTCGGCGCGGCGATTCGACAGATCTCGACACGTCGGCGTACCGGCGACGAATCGCGCGTTGCCGGCACGCAGTTGTTGCGCGGCGGCTTCGGGCGTCGTCGCCGCGGCTGCGGGGGCCTCACCTTCTGCTGCGATGGCCCGCGCGGGAAGGAACGATGCGAGGCCGGCGAGCCCGGCCGTCTGCGTGAGGAAATGGCGCCTTCCGAGAGACGCATGCGTCTTCTTCATGCGCCCAAATTTGTGAGCTCCGGCGGCTTAGACCTCCAGCAAATCTCGTCCGACGACGACCTCGCCGCCGAAGTGCGGGCGAACCTCGTTGCGCCAATCGTCGTCGGTGAGCGTCGGATCGTAACTGGGAACGAAATGCGTGAGGGCGAGGCGCGTCACGCGCGCCGCATCGGCGACCCGTCCGACGTCGGCCGCGACCGTATGCGCCGCGACGATGTGCTCGCGCAGCGTCGTCGCATTGGGAACGCGCGCGATCAGTCGATCGAGCGCCGAGAGCAACAGCACCTCGTGGATCAGTAAGTCCGCACCTTTTGCGAGCACGATAAGATTTTCGGACGGCGTCGTGTCGCCGGAGAAGACGATCGAACGGTCCGGCGTGTCGAATCGATAGGCGAGCGCGGGGTGCACCGGCGGATGGTGGACGAGGGCCGCAGTGACGGTGACGCGGTCGTCTTTCATCACGAGCCCCGGACCGTCGACGGCATGCGGCCGAAAGAGCGGACGCGGATCGACGCGTCCCTCGTCTTGCATTCGAACCGCGATGTCGTACGCATGATACTGCAGCGCAAGATCGGTGAGTTTCGCGATCAGCGACGGTCCGTAGGCGTCGATCGGCGTTCGCAGCCCCGTCGCCCACGCCGAAACGAGAAAATTTCCGTAGTCGGCGTTATGGTCGTTGTGATGGTGCGTGAGGAAGATTGCTTTCACGCTCAGTGGCGATAGGCCGGCGTTCACCAGCTGCCGGCCGACGCCGACGCCGCAGTCGACGACGTACACCGCGTCGTCGACGACGACGGCCGCCGCCGGCGAGGACCGCCCCGGACGCAGCGCCGGCCCGCCCGCGGTGCCGAGCAAGATCACGCGCGTGCGCCCGCTACGAGCCGGAGTCCCTTGCGCCAAGGCCTCCTCCGCGCC
>JAFAMS010000336.1 GCA_019233165.1 Vulcanimicrobiota bacterium
CGCGGCACGTTCCACGTCGGCTGCATCGGGAGCGATCCGGCGCGCGGGGTAGCTTCCAAACGCCGCCTCGGCCCAAACCTCGGTTGCATCGACCGCGCCGTTCTGGACATCGAACGGAAGCGAGAGTTGCGCCGAGCCGGGGCGCCCGACCGTCATCGCGGAAAACGCGTGCCTCATCAAGCGCGGCACGTCGCCGGCCCGCTCGATCGTTGCGTTCCACTTCGTGAGCGGACGGAAAAGCGCAAGCTGATCGAGCTCGGTCAGCGTGAACCTGCCGCGCGAGCCGATCGCGATGTCGGTCGTCAAAGCCAAGATCGGGATCGACGACTCGTTCGCCTCGACCAACCCCGGAAGAATATAGGTAGCGCCGCCGCCGCTCGGCCCTTCGCACACGCCGACCTTTCCCGTAACGCGCGCGTAGCCGTCGGCCATATATGCAGCCGAGCGTTCGTCGCGGCAGAGAACGTGCCGGAGCGCGCCGCCTTGGCGGGCGAGCGCGTCGTAGAACGGCAGACTCGTGTCGCCGCACAAACCGAAAAGATGCTGCACCCCAAAGAGGTGCAGCATCTCAACTAGTGCATCGGCGCCAGTAACCTAGCCGCCCCCGCCGGAGCCGCCAAGTTCCGCTAACAGATCGCTTGCGGCATCGCTCTGTGCCTGCGCATCTGCCGCTTTGGACATGTCGACGACCTTGGCCTTATTCGGTTGTCCCGACTTCGACATCGGGTTGCCGACGGTGACCGTCTTCCCCGACGCCGTCTTGAGGGTAACGTAGACTTCTCTGCACACCAATTGCGCCGAGCCGTCCTTGAGCGCAGCGTTGGGCGTGTCGCTCTTGCCGGCCTCTTTGCAAACCCAGCGTGCGCCGGAGGCCGGCACCGTCTGAGCTTGTGCGACGGCGCCGAATGCGATCGCAGCACATCCAATTCCAACTCCCAGGAACGCCAAATTACGAACATCCTTCATGCGGTCTCTCCTATTGTTCTGAGGCTTGGCGTAAGTCCCGAGGGCGGCAAGCGGTCTCCTGCTAGGCTAGGAGCCCGCGCAAGCCGTCCTCGTCGAGAATCGGAATCGCGAGCTGCTCCGCCTTGGCGAGCTTGCTCCCGGCCTCACTTCCTGCGACGACGTAATCGGTCTTTTTGCTTACGGACCCGGTGACTTTTCCGCCCGCCTCGACGATCAGCGCGCTCGCTTCGTCGCGCGTCAGCGTCGGGAGCGTCCCGGTCAGGACGAACGTCTTCCCCGCGAGTTTCCCCGCGGCCGCACGCGCGCGCTTCGGTGCCGTCATCACGACGCCGGCTCTGCGCAAGCGTTCGACGATCGCGCGATTCGGCTTTTGCGCGAAGAAGAAGCTGACGCTCTCGGCGATCCGTTCGCCGACGCCTTCGCTCGCCTGGAGCTCGTCGGCGCTCGCCGCCGCGATCGCGTCGATCGAGCCGAAATCGCCGGCGAGGATCGCGGCGTTTTGCGAGCCGACGTACCGAATCGAAAGCCCGACGAGGACCCGGGCAAGGCCCCGCGACTTCGAACGTTCGATCTGCGCCAGAACGTTCGCGATCGATTTCTCGCCCATCCGCGGCACCGTCTCAAGTCGAGGGGCGTCGAGCGCGTAGATCTCGGCGACGTCGTGAACGAGCCCGAGGTCGACGAGCTGGGTCGCAAGGATGTCGCCGATCCCTTCGACGTCCATCGCTCCACGGGAGCACCAGTGGCGGACGCGTTCCCGAATCTGCGCCGGGCAGGCCGCATTCGTGCAGTACGCAACCGCCTCGCCTTCGAGCCGCTCGACCGGAGCGCCGCAGGCGGGACACGTCGTCGGCAGCTTGTACTTGCGCGGCGAGCCCTTTCGCTCAGAGAGCACCGGTTCGACGATCTCCGGGATCACGTCTCCGGCACGCCGGACGACGACGACGTCGCCGACGCGGATGTCCTTGCGATCGATGACGTCTTGGTTCGAGAGCGTCGCCTTCCGGACGATCACGCCGCCGATCGCGACCGGCTCCAAGATCGCGAACGGGTTGATCGAGCCGGTCCGCCCGACGTTCACTTCGATCCCGAGCAGTTTCGTTCGCGCTTCGGCAGCGCGAAACTTGAACGCGATTGCCCAGCGCGGATCGCGCCCGGCGGCACCCAGGCGCTCCTGCGTCGCGAGATCGTCGACCTTGATGACGATCCCGTCGATCTCGAAATCGAGGCTCTCGCGCGCTTCTTCCCAGCGCCGGCAGAACACGATCACCTCGTCGATCGAGTCGCAGCGTTTTGCGTGCCGGTCGGTCGGGAAGCCGAGCGCGGCGAGATACGCGAGCAGCTCGCTCTGCGTCCCGAGCGACGCGCTGGTCCCTTCGACGTCGCCGACCGCGTACGCGATGAACGAGAGCTTGCGTTCCGCGGTTTGTTTGGGATCGAGCTGACGGACGCCGCCGGACGCAGCGTTGCGCGGGTTCGCGAAGGCTGCTAGTCCGCGTTCCTCGCGCAGCGCGTTGAGCTTCGCGAAATCGCTCTTGCGCATGAAGACCTCGCCGCGCGCCTCGAGCAACGCGGGGACGCTGCCGCGCG
>JAFAMS010000363.1 GCA_019233165.1 Vulcanimicrobiota bacterium
GAGACGCTCGCGGAGCGCGGGATACCCCGACTCGAGCGACCGTACCACCGCACCCGCAAGCTCGGCCATGAACTCGCGTGGGTAGCCGAGGATGCGGCCGTTGCGGATCGCGCGCCGGATCAAAAAGCGCAGGACGTAACCGCGGTCCGTGTTTGACGGATAGACGCGGTCTCCGATCAGGAACGTCGTGGCGCGAGCGTGATCCGCGATGATGCGCCGCCGCTCGAGCTGCTCCTGAGGGTGCAGGCCGGGGTTTCCGACGCTCGGCTGCGCGGCGACGATCTCGGTGAACAGATCGGTCTCGTACATCGATGCGAAGCCGTTCGCGACCGAAAGCATCCGCTCGAGTCCGGCGCCGGTGTCGATCGCCTTTTTCGGGAGCTCGCTCAGCGTGCCGTCGGCGCCGCGATTGAACTGCTGAAAGACGACGTTCCAGATCTCGAGGAAACGATCGCCTTTGTTCGGCCCATCGTCGTCGGGTCCCGAAGCGTGCTCCGGGCCGGTATCGTAAAAGATCTCGGTACAAGGTCCGCACGGTCCCGTCGGACCCATCGTCCAAAAATTGTCGTCGCCCCAACGCGAGATGCGCTTCGAGGGAACTCCGATCTCGCGCTCCCAAAGCTCGTGCGCTTCGTCGTCGTCGGTGTGCACCGTGATGAAGAGCTTCTCTCGGTCGAGGCGCAGCCGCTCGGTGACGTACTCCCACGCCCACGCGATCGCTTCGCGCTTGTAATAGTCGCCGAAGCTGAAATTGCCGAGCATCTCGAGGAACGTCCCGTGCCGGCCCGTCCGGCCGACGTTCTCGATATCGCTCTTCGCGCCGGCGACGCGCAGACACGGCTGCACCGTAACGGCCCGCGGGGCCGGCGCCGGCTCCTCCCCTAAGAAAACCGGGACGAACTGCTCCATCCCGGCGATCGTGAACAACGTCGTCGACATCTCGTCGGGGATCAGGCTCGCGGCGCTGAGGAACTTGTGGCCTTTGGAAACGAAAAACTCGACGAACGACGAGCGAAGCTCTTGACTCTTCATAGCCGGGCGGGTGGCTTCGCCACCCTCGTAAGGCGCCCCGCTCAGCGCTCCTGAAGGGCCGCTCGCAGCTTTTCGAGTGCTTTGGCTTGGAGCCGCGAGACGTGCATTTGGGAGACGTTGAGACGCTTGGCGATCTCAGTTTGGCTGACACTTTCGTAGAACCGCAGGTACAAGATCACGCGCTCCCGGCCGGTCAGCACCTCGAACGCGCGCTCGAGATTGGCTTTGTCCTCGAGCAAGTCGAGCGCGGCGTCGTTTTGGCCGACGTAGTCCGCGAGCGTCTGCGACTTCTTGTCACCCTCGCCGGAGAGCTCCGTGTCGAGCGAAAGCAGGTTGTACGCCTGCCCGAGCTCCTGCGCTTCCAGAACGTCTTCCTCGGTCGCACCGAGATGTTCGGCGAGCTCGGCGATCGTGGGACTCCGTCCGATCTTCACGGTCAGTTTTTCGAGCGCGCGATTGACCGCCAGGTTGAGCTCTTGCAGGCGGCGCGGTACTTTGACAGCCCAGCCTTTGTCGCGGAAATAGCGCTTGATCTCGCCGACGATCGTCGGCGTCGCGTAGGTCGTGAACTCGACGCCGCGGTCGAGATCGAAGCGATCGATCGCCTTGAGCAGTCCGACCGTTCCGACTTGGATCAGATCGTCGAGCGCTTCACCGCGATTCGCAAACTTGACGGCAAGATAGCGCACGAGATTGAGGTGCGCGACGACGAGGTCGCTGCGCAGCTGGTCGAATTCGGCCGTCCCTTTGGCGGTGATCTCGCCGACTTCGCGTTCTTTGCGTAGCCGCACGAAGCGCCCGAACGCTTCGCGGGTTCGCTGACGATCCCACCGCTCGTCCTCGTAGGAGGATGCGTGCATTAGCTTTGGACGTGCTTGACCATCACGAGGCGCGGGCCTCGATGCGGATCGACGTCGTACTCGACCTCGTCCATCAGCGATCGGATCAGGAAGACGCCCAGGCCGCCGGCGCGCGCCTCTTCTTCTCCGCTCCCCGACTTCACGCTCTCGATTCGCGGTCCGCGGCCGTCGCCGTTTACGCTGACGCGCAACCCGGTCGGACCCGCTTCCCAGCGAATCTCGATCGTCTCGATCGCTTCGGACTGGTGGATGCAGTTGGTGCACGCTTCGGCGATCGCGAGCTTGAGATCGTCGATCTCGTCCATCGAGAACCGCAGGCGGCTTGCGACCGCCGCCGCGGCGAGCCGCGCGACCGCGACCCATTCGGCCTTTGCCGGGATGCGAAGCTCGACGCGGCCCGGCGCCTGCGCCGCGGCTTCGGGGGCGTTCATTGCCCTACACCAGCGCCTTCATCGCGCTTTGCTCGTCATCGAAGATCCCGAAGATCTTGACCAGACCGGTGATGTCGAAAATCTTCTTGATTTGCGGGTTCGTACAAACCAAGTTCACCGAGCCGCCGTGCTCGCGAACGCGCTTGAGCCCGCCGATGAGGACGCCGAGCCCCGTGCTGTCGATGTAGCGGACTTTCTCCAAGTTGATGACGAGGTTGTAATGACCTTGATCGATCAGCTCGGTGATCGCATCCTTCACTTTGGGCGACGTGTAGACGTCGATCTCGCCCGCGAGGTCGACGACGTATGCATCGCCCTCCGATTCCCGTACGTTGACTTTGATATCCACGACCGTTCCTCGCTTTTCGCTCTAGGTGTTGTGCTGGGGCAGAGATTCCAGCGACGCGCGCTGCTCGTCAGCGGCGCGAAGCCCCTCGCGGGTGGCGTCGTCGACGATCGCCTTCCCCCGACCGATGATCTCGGCGACGCTCGACTGAACTTCCGTGCCGAATGCTTTGACGGCCTCGGCAAGATCGTCGTCGGCGTCCTGGACGCGTCCCTTGGTCTCGCGCGAACGCGCATAGAGAAGATCGCGTGACTCGTCGCCGCTCTGCGGCGCGACCAGCATCGCGACCGCCGCTCCGGCAAGGGCTCCGATAAACAAACCGGAGAGAAACCTCATGATTCGTTGTGCCCGCGCACGAGCCGCCGAACACCCGCGGTAATCCCGGTTAACGTCGCACCGAGGTTCACGACCGACGGCTGCAACGCGGAGCCGACGAAGCCGACCCCTTTGGCCGCCGAGCTGGAGACGGTCTCGAGCGTCTCGACGACGCCGCCTACCCGAGCGAGCGTCTCGTCGGCCGTATTGGCGATCCCGTTGACGTGATCGAGGGTCTTGGCCACCGGCGCTCCGAGCGCGGCGAGCTGACGGTCGACTTCGTCGAGCGTCGCGCCGACGCGCTCCAACAGCTTCCCAACCTGCACCGATGCGTACAAGATTCCTATCCCTATCAAAAGGACTCCAAGTCCGACGGCAGCTTCACGGAAAACGACGGCCCATTCGGATGTGCCGGTCACGTCAAGAACCTCCGGGTGCTCGGAAACCGAGCACAAAGCGCACTTACCCTGAGAGCAGGGAAACTACACGGGCACCGTAGGGATGCGACGTTGCTCGGCGACGATGTGGGGCAGAAGCGTGGCAACTCGGTCGATCTCCTCGGCGCTCGTCGTCCGGCCCAGCGAGAACCGGACCGTCCCGCGCCGGCTCTCCTCGGGAAGGCCCAGTGCCGCGACGACGTGGCTGGGCTCGAGGGAACCGGCGGCGCAGGCGCTTCCCGCGGACGCGGCGACCCCCTCGAGATCGAGGCGGATCAACAACGGCTCGGCTTCGAGACCTGCGAACGAGACGCTCAAGTTATTGGGCAGGCGAGCAACCCCTCTTCCGTTCACGACGACTCCCGGAACGCTCGCGAGGAGCGCGGCTTCGAGCCGGTCGCGGAGCGCGCCGACCCGCTGCGCAAATGCGTGGCGTTCCGCCTCGGCGAGCTCGAGCGCCGCGGCGAGGCCGACGATCCCGGCGACGTTCTCGGTCCCCGAACGCCGGCCGTACTCCTGGCCTCCGCCGAAGACGAGGGGCTCGATCTGCGTCCCTTCGCGGACGTAGAGCACGGCGACGCCTTTGGGGCCGTAGAACTTGTGCGCCGAGATCGCGAGCGCGTCGACGCCGAGCGCGCGAACGCCGAGCGGAAGCTGACCGGGCACCTGGACGGCGTCGACTGCAAAGGGGATCCCGCGCGCGTGCGCGATCTCGGCGAGCTGCGCGACCGGCTGCACCGTCCCGATCTCGTTGTTCGCGTACATGATCGTCGCCAGAACCGTGTCGTCGCGAAGCGCGGCGGCGAACGCCTCCGCGCCCACGACGCCGTGCGAGTCGACGTCGAGCAACGTGATCTCGAAGCCCTCCTCGCGCAAGGCCTCCGTCGCGCGCAGCACGGCGCGATGCTCGATCCGGCTCGTCACGACGTGCGCGCCGAGCTCGCGCCGCCCACGCGCAATCCCGAAGAGCGCGAGATTGTTCGCTTCCGTCCCGCTCGCGCAAAACACGAGCTCTTTCGCCTTGCAGCCGAGAACGACGGCGACGCGGTCGCGCGCGTCGTCGAGGGCCGCGCGTGCGGCCCTGCCTTCGGCGTGCAGCGAGCTCGGATTATACGCGTTCTCGCCGAAGTACGGGCGCATCGCCTCGAACGCTTCGGCGCGAACCGGCGTCGTCGCCGCGTGATCGAGATAAATCCGCTTCACGCCTCGCCCTCGCCGGCGAACGGATCGCGCTCGCCGGGCGAGCCTCGGCGCCGGGTTGCGATCCAGTCGACGTATTTGCGCTCGTCGCCCTGGTCGCCCGGTTCGTAGTACGCGCGTTCGCCGAGCGACTCCGGCAGATACGATTGCAACCGCTCCGGCGGCGGCAGTTCTCCGCCTCCGCCGCGAATCGCGTAATCCGTGTGGGCGTAGCGATAGCCTTCGCCGTAGCCGAGCTCTTCCATGAGCGGCGTCGGCGCGTTGCGCAGATGCAGCGGGACCGGATCGTTCCGCGTCTTCTGCACATCCTCCGCCGCCGCACTGTACGCGCGGCCGACCGAATTGCTCTTCGGCGCCAGCGCGAGATAGAGCGTGGCGTGCGCGAGCGGATAAAATCCCTCGGG
>JAFAMS010000375.1 GCA_019233165.1 Vulcanimicrobiota bacterium
ACGCCAAGTAGCCGTCGACCGCTTGGGTGATCTCGATCGTCCGCGCGTTGATTCCGAGCGCGTCGATCACCAGCTGCGCGTCGGCGAGCGACGACGGACTCGAGCTCTTGTACGGCATGCGAATCGCGTAGACGTTCTTCGGTCCGAGCGCGCGGGCGCACAGATACGCGACGCACGCGGAGTCGACGCCGCCGGAGAGTCCGATGACCGCGCGCTCGATCCCGCGGCGACGGACGAGCTCGTCTTTCAAGAACGCTTCGAGCCAACGCGCCGTGACCTCGGGGTCGCTGCGAACGGCCGCGTAGGGATCGGGCCGCGGGGCCTCGATGACGGGGAACGTCACGGCGCCGCCGCCGGTTCTTCTAATTCCGCGAGCAAGTCCGGCAAGACCGCGTGCAGGTCGCCGAGGAGCGGGAGGCTTGCGCGCGCGATGTCGATCTCGCCCAAATCGATCTCGGCGCGAACGATGCAGGCGTCGAGAGCGCCGGCGCTGACGACGACCTCGCCCCGCGGCGAGACGATCTGCGAGCTTCCGGTCATCCCTTTCCCGCCTTCGAATCCCGCAAGCCCCGCATAGACGATGAAGACGCCGTGCTCCGACGCATACAGCTCGAGCAGCGAGCGCCAGCGCGCGATGCTCGCGAGCTCGCCGGAGGTCGTGATTCCGCGTCCGGGCGATGCGCTGGGGATGAAAAAGAGGCGCGCGCCTTTTACCGCCGCGATCGTCGGGACGATCCCGTGCCAGGCGTCCTCGCAGATCATGATCGCCGCCCGTCCGAACGGCGTCTCGAAGACTTCCATCCGCTTCCCGCGCGAATGGAAGCGCTCTTCGTCGAAGACGCCGTACGTCGGCAGAAACAGCTTTCGGTGGACGTGCCCGACGCGCGCCGCGCCGCTGCGCTCGAGCGTCGCGTACAGCGCGCTATTGTAATACGTTCCGGCGTCGTTCTCGTAGAATCCGCAAACGATCTCGACCGGGCCTGCGGGTTCCGAGGCGCGCCACGCCTCGCCCAGCCGCGCCGCAAACGCCTCGGCACCGAGCGCGAGCTCGTAGACCCCGCCTTCGAGGAAGTAACCGGTCAGCGCGGCCTCGGGAAGGACGATCGCGTCGGGACGATCGTCGCGAAGCTGCGCGAACGCCTGCGCGAGCTCCGCGAGGTTGAACTCGAGGTCGCCCTTTCGCGGCTTCGTTTGGACGATCGCGACGCGCACTAGCTCGGAACCACGGCCGTAACCTGTAAGTCGCCGCGCGCCGCCGCCATCCGCGCGCCCTCGATTTGCACGACGAGCTCTTCCGCAGGGTTCGTGAGAATCTCCGCCATCGTGGGGTGCAGATGCGGGACTCGCACGAAGTCGAAGACGGTCGCGCGGAAGTACATCGCGACGAGCACCTCATGGATCAGATCGGAGGCCTGCGCGCCCAACACGGCAGCGCCCAAGATCCTGCCGTCGTCCGGCGCTGCCAGCATCTTGACGAAGCCCTTCGTCTTCCCGATCGAGATCGCTTTGCCGTGATCGTCGAACGGAAATACCGCCTTGAGGTACGCGACGCCCGAGGCTTGTAATTCCTTCTCCGTCTCACCCGCAATCGCGACCTGGGGATCGCTGAAGATCGTATGTGCTTTCGAAAGCGTGTAGTCGATCTCGATGTGACCGTTCGTCATCGCATTGCGGGCTGCGATCTCGCCCTCTTGAATCGCGACGTGAACGAGCGGATACTTCCCGATGACGTCGCCGATCGCGAAGATGCAGCGGTTCGACGTCCGCATCGTCGCGTCGACTTCGATCCCCGCGACCGGATGGCTGCGAACCCCGGCCTTCTCGAGATCGAGTCCTTCGATATTCGGGACGCGGCCCAGCGCGTAGAAGATCTCCTGTGCCTCGACCGAGGCCTCGGCGCCGTCCTTGCGATAGACGATCCGCTTGCGGTCGCCGGCTCGCTCCGCACGTTCGATCTTGGCTTCGGTGACGATCCGAATCCCTTCGTCGCGAAGATAACCGGTGAGCGCTTCGCCAATGTCGTTGTCGGCGGCGGTCAAGAGGCGCGGCGAGCGGATCACGATCGTCGTCGGCACGCCGATTCGGGCGAAGAACTGACCGAGCTCGATCGCGACGTATCCGCCGCCGAGGACGATCAGCGATTTCGGCGGAGCGTCGAGGTCGAGGGCTGCGTCGCTGTCGATGTAGCCGACTTCGCTCAAACCCGGGAATGCCGGCGGCGCTACGACGCTCCCCGTCGCGATGATGAAATTCGGCGCCCGAAGTACCCGGTCGCCGACCGCGAGCTCGCGGTCGCTCAAAAATCGCGCCGGGCCTTCGATCAGCTCGAACGTCTGCAATCCCTCGATCCGGTAGTCTGCGAAGCCTCGAATCACTTCACGCTTGCGCTCGATCGTCGCGCGGAAATCGACGCGAGGTTCCGCCGCGCGAACGCCGAGGCCGCCGGCTTCGCGAATCTCGTGCATCAAGTCCGAGGTCGCGATCAGCGTCTTGCTCGGCATGCAACCGCGCAGGATGCACAAGCCTCCGAGCGGTCCTTGGTCGACGATCGCAACGTTCGCGCCGAGTGCGCGCGCGGTTCTCGCCGCCGCATAGCCTCCGGAGCCGCCGCCGACGACGAGGAGATCGTAGTCGTTCTTCTGCGCGGCGGTCTGACCGTTGACGTTGTTCATTCCCTGCTCCCGGCGGCTGCCGGGCCCTTGGTCATTTCCCGCGGTACGGCTTCGCCCCCAACCTGTGGACACTCTCGATGAACCGGAGAGTTCCGCTTTGGGCGTGCATCAAGATCGAGTGCGTCCGGGCGGCGTTCCCGAAAAAGCGGACGCCGCGAACGAGATCGCCGTCGGTTATCCCCGTTGCGACAAACATCAGATGCTCGCCCGGTGCGAGATCTTCCATCGTCAGGACGCGGTTCAAGTCGCCGAATCCCATCTCGCGCGCGCGCCGCGCCTCGTCGTCGTTGCGCGGCTTGAGCCGTCCCATGAACCCGCCGCCGAGACACTTCAGCGCCGCTGCGGCCAGCACGCCTTCGGGGGCGCCGCCCGTCCCCATGCAGACGTGGATCCCGGTCCCGTCGACGGCGGTGGCGATCGCCGCATCGACGTCGCCGTCCGAGATCAACTTGATCCGGGCGCCGGCCTCGCGGACCGCCGAGATCAAGTCCTTGTGCCGCGGGCGATCGAGAATGATCACGGTGATGTCGTTGATCGGCCGCTCGAGGGCGTTTGCGACGGCGTTCAAATTGTCGGAGACCGACGCATCGATGTGGACGTACGGCGCCGATTTCGGCCCGACCGCGAGCTTCTGCATATACGAGTCGGGCGCGTGCAACAAGCCGCCGCGTTCCGCGATCGCCATGACGGCGATCGAGTTCGGGAGTCCGTTCGCGACTAAGTTCGTCCCTTCGACCGGATCGACGGCGATGTCGACTTCCATTCCGCCGCGACCCAGCTCCTCGCCGATGTACAACATCGGCGCTTCGTCGCGTTCGCCTTCGCCGATCACGATTCGGCCGGAGATCTCCAAATCGTTGAGTGCGTCCCGCATCTTCTCGACGGCGGCGCCGTCGGCGATGTTCCGCTCACCCCGGCCCATCCAGCGCGACGCGTTGAGCGCCGCTTCTTCGGTGACGCGCACGAAGTCGAGCGAATCGGTCGGATACTCCGAGACAAAGCGCGGTATCAACGTCGTCGCCACAAGACTCGCTCCTTTCTTCGTTGGAGGCCGGCAAACCCTATGCTTGCACGTACCCCCTACCCTGCCTTCCAAAGCGTCCTAGGGCGCAGACTCGCTCGACCCGAACCGCAGGAGCGTGGCTAGCCCGACCGCAGCTTCGTCCCTTCCGTTCCCGCGGGTCGCGCGGGCCGGGCTCGCACCGCTGATTGCGGTTGCCGCCGCGGGTGTGACGGTCGGCTTCTTCGCCTTCTACGCGTTCGTTTCGCGCGTGCACGCCTCGCCGCTCGCCGCGGAACTGGTTTTCCTCATCTCGCTTCCGGCCGGCGTCGCCGGAGCGCTCGCCGCCTGGCATGCGTACGGCGTGTACTTCGCGCGGCGCGCCGGAATCTCGGTCGAGCAAGCGCTGTGGCTCGACGCCGTCTCGTGGCTGATGCTGCTGGTGATGTGGGTCGGTTTCTTGCGCCCGTTCGGTGCGGGTGCGACCGGTCGCGGGATCGCCGTCGCACTCTGCGCCTTCGCCTTCGTGAAGCTCTTCGCTGCGGCGCGCTACAATCGCACGGTCCGCGACGTTTCCCTGACGTTTCTGGTCACCCGCGTCGCGATCATCGTGATCGCGGAGCTGGCTGCCGTCGTGATCGCTCAGCGCCCCGGCCTGCACGTCGCAACCTCATCGAATCCGGCGCTCGCCGTCTGGGGGCGCTGGGACGCCGTGCATTACATCGAGATCGCCGTCGGCGGCTATTACGGGACCGACATGGCGTTCTTCCCGCTCTATCCGCTCTTGATCGCGCTTCTTGCGAAGCTGACGGGGAATCACTTGATCGCGGGCTTATTGATCTCGAACGCAGCGCTCTTCTTCGGCTTGCTCTTCTTCTACAAGCTCGTCGAGCATCAATACACGCGCGCGGTCGCGCAACGCGCGATCTTCTACATCTCGATCTTTCCGACCGCGATCTACTTCTCGGCCGCTTACACCGAGTCGTTGTTCTTCGCGCTCACCGTCGCGTCGTTCTACTACATCCGCGAGCACAAGTGGCTCGCTGCCGGGATTCTGGGCTTCTTCGCCGCCCTGACGCGCGTCGAGGGCGTCCTGCTCGCGGTCCCGATGGCGCTCGAATGGGCGAGCTCTCCCGCCGCCAAGAGCGCGCTCGAGTACCCCGTCGATAACTTGCTGCGCCCGCTCGCCGGAATCGCGCTGATCCCACTCGGCTTGGCGACCTACATGGGCTACTTGTGGGTGCTGCGCGGCGATCCGCTCTACTTCTCGCACGTGCAGGTGAACTGGAACCGTCACCTGGCGCCACCGTGGCAGAGCATCACGCACACGATCAAGATGCTCGGCCAAGCGACGAACGGCGTCGTCGCGGCGAACCTTTTCATCGAGCTGGCGTTTACCGCGCTCATGCTCGTTGCGCTCGCGATCGCGATCCGGCGGCTCTCGGCGACGTATTGGAGCTACATGGCGCTCTCGATCCTCGTTCCGATGTCGACGTCGAGTTTGATGAGCATGCCGCGCTTCGCGCTCGTCCTCTTCCCGATGTTCGTCCTCTTCGCGCTCTGGGGCGCGCGGCCGTCGCTCAACAACGCGATCGTCGCTTTTTCCCTCCCGCTCCTAGGCCTCTTCACGGTGCTTTTTGCAGACTGGTACTGGGTCGCCTGAGCGCGCGGTGCCGCCGCCGCCGCAACGGCCGCTGATCGAGCGGCTCGCGCGCAGGCGCGGCGTCCGCCAGTTCGTGAAGTTCGGGATCGTCGGGACCTCCGGCTTTCTCGTCAACCTGATCGTCTTCACCGTCTTGCAGCTGCCGCTCAGCGTTGCGGAAAGGCGGGACGACTATTTTGCGCTGTTCACGATCGGCTTCTATTCCGGGGCGATCTCGAACTATTTCCTGAATCGCGTGTGGACGTTCCGTTCGAGCGGGCACGCCGTGAAGGAAGGGATTCAGTTTCTCGCGGTCTCGACCATCGCGCTCTGCGTCGGGCTGATCGTCTCGTACCTCGGCGCTCCACTGCTCGGCCGCGGTCACGCACTCTGGTTCGTCTCGACGCTCGCCGGGATCGTCGTGAACTTCTTCGTGAACAAGTATTGGACGTTTCGATCGGTTCTTTGAGGAACGAGCGCGCCTGGCTCGCGGCCCTCGGCGCGATCATCCTCTTCGGACTGGCGCTCCGGCTCGTAGGCATCCACAACCCGATCCTCGATCACCCCGGCTGGCGGCAGGGCGACACCGCCGCGATCGCGCGTAACTTCGCGGAGCTGCGGTTCGACGTCTTCTATCCGCAGACCGATTACGACGGTCCGCCCCCGAATTACGTCGAGCTCGAGCTGCAGATCGTCCCGTTCGTCGCGGCGCTCGGCTACAAGCTCTTGGGCGTTCACGAGATCTTCGGCCGCCTGGTCTCGATCGCGTTCTCGCTCGGGACTGTCGCCGTGCTCGCGTACTTCGCGCGCTGGCTCTTCTTCTCGAGACTCGCCGGCCTGTGCGCGGCATTTCTGTACGCGGTCTTCCCGGGGAGCGTCTATTACGGCCGGACGTTCACGCCGGACGGAACGATGGCGTTTTTTCTCACCGCTTCGCTCTTCGCCGGAACGTGGTGGCTGCTACGCCCCACACCGCGTCGCATCCCCGCGTGGGGAGACGTCGCTTGCGCGGGGCTTCTCGCGCTAGCGTTCCTGGCGAAACCCGTCGCGACGCTCGCCGTCGTCCCGCTCTTGGCCGTCGATTATTTGCGCGTCGATCCGCGCCGCGCGCTCTACCAGTCCCGAGCACTCTTACTCGTCGTCCCGGCGGCGGCGGTTCTCTTGCTCTACCTTCGTTACGTCGGCTCGCACGCGGAGTGGCATTGGGCGAGCGGGATCACGGAGAAGCACGTCCTTCCGTCGCTGCTGCAGGCGCTCGCATCCCCGCGCGCCCTGCTCGCGAAATCGACCCTTCTTTGCACCCAAGTGAGCGCGATGTTCGCGACGACGATCGCGGGACCAGCCGGTTTCGGGATCGGGGCGCTCGCGTTTGCGTTCATGCCGCGCGCGCGCTCGCGGACGCTGCTGTACGCCTGGCTTGCCGCGGGGATCGCCTATGCGTTCGTCGTCGTCACCGTGGAGCGCGTCGATTACTATCTCTTCCCGCTCCTCCCGCTCGCCGCGCTCGCCGCGGGAGGTTTTCTCGCCGCGCTGTGGGAGCGCGCGCCGCGAACGGTCCTCCACTGCGCCGGCGTCGCACTCCTCGCCGTCGCGATCGTCGCCGACAACGAGGCCCAAATCCTTCCGTACTACCGCTACCGTCACGCCGTCTATGCCGCGGCGAAATCGCTGGACCGGAGGCTCGCACCGGACGCGCTCGTCGTCATGGCGCACTACGATCCCTCGGTGCTGTACTACATCAATCGAAAAGGCTGGCAGGAAGACCCGTATCTGTGGACGCCGTTCGACGAGCAGAGCGCGATCAAGAAGGGCGCGCGCTATTTCATAGCGGTCGAGGGGACTCGCTTGCGCCGCAACGCCGAGCTCTATGCGTGGCTGCAACGCTTCCCACTGCTCGAGCCGCCGGGGCTTTGGCCGGTCTACGAGACCGACTACGCGAAGATGCTTCCGGGAGCCGAAGAGCGTTGGCGCGAATTCCGCCGCGCCGAAAAAACCGGGAGCTCACGTTGAGAAAGGCGGCGCCGATGCAGACCGCGCTTCTGGCCGAATACGGGACCTATCACCGCAACCCGCGCAACCGCTCGATGCACGAGATCGGGATCCCGCTGATCGTCCTGGCGATCCTGGCACTCCTTGCGCTCGTGCGCATAGGGCCGCTCGACCTGGCCGAGGTGGCGATCGCGGTGGTCTTCGTCTTCTACCTCACCGTCGACGTCCCGTCGGCCGTCGGCGCACTCGTTGGCTACGGATTGCTCTACCTGCTCGCGCTGCACGTCCCGTGGTACGGTGCGCTCGCGCTCTTTGCAGCGGGCTGGATCTTCCAATTCGTCGGCCACGCATATGAAGGAAAGAAACCGGCGTTCTTTACGAACCTCGTGCACCTTCTCGTGGGCCCGCTCTGGATCGTCGCGCTCGCGATCAAGCGCGTCGAGCCGGCGGCGCCGGCCTAACCTTCGGCTAGGCTCGCTTTCGCAGCCACGTTCCGAGCGGGGTTACGCTGCCCGGATTTGCAAGGCTCTGCGCGACGAAACCAAATTTCTTCCCGGTCCCGGTCGCGGCCGCCGTCGCTTCGTAGCGCACGTCGATCGACCAACGCAGCCGGTCGCCGCGATGTTCGGCGGCGCCGTGCGGGGCTAGGTGATCGAACGCGAGCAGATCGCCGGGCTCGAGCTCGGGCGTCTCCGGCACGAACCGTGCCAATTCGTCTGGTGCGAGTCCGTAGAAACCCGTGCGCTCGTAATCGAAATCGTATCGCTCGAACACCCTACGCCCGGTCTGCGTTCGCGGGATCACGGCCAGGCCGCCGGTCTGCGCACAGACGCGCTGCAGGGGCATCCACAACGTCAGCACGTGCGACGCGAGCGGGTCGTCCTTGCCGTCGCCGCCATAGTCGAGAAACCAAAATTGCGAGTCTTGATGGAACGGCGTCCGCGTGATCGATTCGTCGTGCGGCAGTTGGGCGCGCGCATTGCAGATCCCGTGGACGCTCAGCTCGGGGGTCCCGAGAAAAGCTTCGGCGAGCTCGAGCAATGCCAGCGAACGGAAAAATGCGTACATCCCCG
>JAFAMS010000442.1 GCA_019233165.1 Vulcanimicrobiota bacterium
CTGCCGCTTGCGGACGCTCGCGGCAGACGTCGTCGGCCCAACTCAAGAGGGGCGTCCAACTGGCGTCGGCGAGCGCTTCGGAAAAACGATCGATCAAACTCTCGGCAAGGACGTCGAGAACGACCGTTTGTTGTTCGAGCGGCGCGGTTCGTTGCAAGATGCGCCGGCGAAGCGCGTCGCGCTCGCGCAGAATACGGCGAGCGAGGTGCCTGTCGCCAAGCGACCCGGTGCGCTGCTGAGCGGAAGCTTGCATATTCACTTCAACGAACCTGTGGTCTTAAACGATAGCATACCCGCTTTTTAAGGGCCAAGCGGGCGCGCGTCACTCTTCTGTACGTCCCAGAAAGGGGCCTATGGCGCCTAGCCCTATAAAGGAAGGGGCTTGCCGTGCAGCTGCGGGGTTGCGGGAAGCGCCTCCAACATTGCCGCGACGCCTCCTAGATCGTGCGTTCGAAGTTCCTCTAGTGCCGAAAGAACGGCATCGTGGTCGCGTTTTTCCGCCCAGTGCTCGTGCAACGCGTCGGCCGCGTGCAACAGCGATCCCAGCGACGGGCTCAGTCGCGTAAAGCGCGGATCGCCGCGAACTGTGAGCCACGTCATCGCATCTTGGAGCATCGAAGAGGCAATCAGGAGGTAAGCAAGCGCCTGGACGGTGTGTTTGCCGGGCGCCGCCTCGGTCAGCTCGGCGCGAGCCGCACCGATTGCAATTCGCGCTTCGTCCTCCTGGCCGGCGCCTGCGGCGTAGACTGCAATCTCCGCCCA
Source organism: Vulcanimicrobiota bacterium (assembly GCA_019233165.1). GTDB lineage: Bacteria > Vulcanimicrobiota > Vulcanimicrobiia > Vulcanimicrobiales > Vulcanimicrobiaceae > JAFAMS01. The sequence continues at coordinate 763 of JAFAMS010000442.1, forward strand.
GCGCAGCGCCCGCCGGTCCGGCGTGACCTGCTCGCCCGCACTATGGGCGAGTAAGCGGTGGGCATGCGCGAAATCGCCTCCCCACGTTGCGCGGAGCGCTTGGCCGGGCAGCAGCGCGGTCGTGAGCTCGTCGGTCATCTGCAGCACGTCTGCGGTGTTGAGCGAGCGTTCGATCGCGCTCATCATCCCGCCGTTTCCACGCTCGGCTTCAATATAATATGCGGCGATGAGCGCCCATTCGCGGACGTGCGCGTCGCCGCACCGCAGCGCGAACGACGCCACGTTCTCGACGTGCTCGAGTGCCTTACGCGGATTCGCCTCCCATGCGAGCGCGATCTCGTAGAGGATGCTGTGCGCGCGCGCTGCGATGTCGTAGAGCGCTTCGGGGACGGCGAGCTCCAGGACGCGGCGCGCGTAGGCTTCGGCTTCGGCGGTTTCGCCGGCGCGAAGCGCGACGTATGCGGCTTGATGCAGCGCGCGCGCCCGCATAGCGACGGGGAGGGAGGACTCCAGGAGCGGGATCGCGCGCGCGATCAACGCGCGCGCTTCGTCGAGCCGGTCGCTCAGCGCGTAGGCGGTTGCGAGCGTCGCGCACAGCAGCGGATGGATCTCGTCGCTCGCAGATGCCGCCTCTTCGACCGCAGGTTCGAGAAGCTCGATCGAGTCGAGCCTTCCCCGGCGCATGAGATCGAGTGCGTACCGGTAGACAATGTGGAGGCGCAGGCGCCGATCCGTGAGCTCGTGGATCGCAAGACGAAACCATGCCTCCGAGGTGTCGAAGCGGGCCCGCTGCGAGTCGAGGACCGCTTTGAGCGCGAGGAGCGGAGGGTTCGCGTGCAGCTCGTCCTCCTCGACGCGCTCGAGCCCTGCTTCGACGACCTCGACTTCGCCGGCTTCGAGCAGAGTGAAACCGCTTTGCGCCAACAGCCGTGCGACGGCTGCATACGCCCCAGCACGCAGATCGTACCGTAAGGCATCGGCGAAGCGTCCGATACGCTCGTACGCCGTCGCCGCGCGGATCAGCGCATCGCGCTGCGCTTCGGCCCCGCGCTCGTCCTGGACGCGCAGCAAAAAGTCGCGGAAGAGGCTGTCGTATCGGGCGCGCCCGTTGCCGAGCTCCTCGACGTAGGCGGCGTCGTATTCGCCGAAATCGATTCCGCTCGCGCGCAGAACCTTACGGTCGAGCTCGCTGAAGGTCGCGCTTTGCAGCAACACTTCTTGCACGGAGGGTTCTTGTCGCGCGAAGACGCGGCGCGCGAGCGCTTCGAAGACTTCCGGCTGCGATGCCGTTCCGATCGTGGCGAGATCCGCCTCGCCGAGCGAGAGCGCAAGTCCGACCGCGCTCGGCCAGCCTTCCGAAAGCCGCATGACGTCGGCGAACGCGCTTGGCGAGAGCGAAACGCCGGCGTTGCGCGCGAGCTCCGCAACCTCGCCCGAGGTGAAGCGCAGCTCGGTCTCGTCGACCGGCCATTCCATCTCTTGACCGGCGAGCCAGGACGCGGGCGAGAACGTGCGGACCGGGCGCGTCGCTATCAGCCATCGAACGCCGCTCGACGACGTGACGATCGCGCGGTCGAGAAAGTCTCCGACCGCTTCCGATGTCGCGTTGTGCAGATCGTCGATCACGATTCGGGTCGATGCGTGCCGCAGATGTTCCGCAAACCAGGTGGCGAGCTCGACGAACGGCTTTGGCGATTGCATCGCCCGCTCGTGCGCCATCGTCAGCGAAAGATGCGCGCCGGGGACCACGCTCTCGAGTGCCTCGGTGAGCCCGCGCAGGAAGGCGAGGAGGGTCTTCGTCTCGGGCGGGACGCGGTAGAATGCGCGCTCGTCATCGTTGCTCGCGACGAACTGCGCGACCGCGACGCTCTTCCCGTAACCGGCCTCGGCCAGCACCAGGGCGACGCGGTTCTCCTTCGAACGGCGCAGCCGTTCGACGACGCGTTCGCGGCGGATCCGCCACCGGTTCATCCCCGACTCTTTCGGTCCGGGGGGATGCCGGCCTCGTAGGATCGCGCTCCCGGATTGCCGATGGATGGTGTATGGCACCAGCTCGCCGGCGCGGCCTCCGCCCGAACGCGCGCAACAAGCGCGTCGCAGAGACGTTCGGCGCCGCGCAAGCGGAGCGGCTGCTCGCCGCACTCGACGCCGTCGTCGCCGAGTCGCCGGATGCCCTCAATCTGCTGTTCGCGCGCGCCCAAGTCCTATTGCGGTTAGGCCGGGTCGGTGCCGCCGAGGAAGCGTTTCGAGCCGTCCTCGCCCTCGATCGCCGGCACTTTCGCGCGCTCAACGATCTCGGGTTGCTCTATTACCGCTACCGGCATCCCAAAGAAGCCGAGGTGCTGCTGCGCGCCGCGGTGCAAGCCGAGCCGAACAATCCGATCGGGCTTGCGAACCTCGCGCAAGTGCTCTTCGATCGCGGCGACTTCTTCGGAGCAAAGGACGCGTTCGAGCGCGCACTCGAGGCGCGGCCCGAGCACGTACCGGCACTCGTAGGTCTCAAGGACGTCTACAAACGACTAGGCCTCGACGGCTCGCACCTCACCCTGCCGGCGAAGGTCGCTTCGATCGGCTTGGCGGCGGCGACCGACGCCGACCCATTCACCGAATACGCATACGATGTCGTTGCGAGCTCGATCGTGCGCGGCGAGAACGCCGCGGTTCGCTCGCTCCTCGTCCGGCTCGCCGCAGGCGATTCGCGCTACGTCATGTTGCTGTGGCGGCTCGCCGACTTCGCTGCACGCGAATACAAACTCGAGGCGGCGCTCGAGATCTACCGGTTAGCCGTCTCCATCGATCCCCAGAATCGCGAACTGCAGATCGGTCTGGCGACGACGCTCGAAGAGCTGGGAGACGGCGACGCCGCGAAGGCGCTCTGGACGAGCGACCTGCTGCGCGGCGCGGTTCGCGTCTTTCCGTACACGGGCTCGGGGACGCCGGTTCGGCTGCTGACAATCGCCTCGGCGCTGCACTCGATCCGATTCGAGCTCTTCGTCGATCCCGCCGAGATTCAAAACACCGTCGTGTACACGCAGGCCTACGACGAAACGCAGCCGCTCCCCGAGCACGACGTCGTTCTCTGCGCGGTCGCCGACGTCGAGTCGGACGCCGCCGCGCTGGCGGTCGCGCAGCGGATCGTGGCGCGGACGAGCGCGCCGGTGCTGAACGAGCCCGAGATCGTTCTCCACACGAGCCGCGAGGAGCAGTCACGCCGGCTTGCTTCGATCGAGAACGTCGCGACCGCGCACATCGTGACCGCGTCGCGCGCCGAGCTCTGCGCTGCGGGCGCCGCGTCGTTCGTTCGCGAGCTAGGCTTCGCATTTCCGCTGCTGCTCCGCAGCCCCGGATTTCACAACGGTTACTATTTCGACAAGGTCGAGCGGGACGGCGACTTGGCGCCGGTCGCCGAGAAGCTCCCTACAGACGATATCTACGTCATCTCGTTCCAGGACACCACGTCGCCGGATGGGATGGTCCGCAAATATCGGATGATGACCATCGACGGGAAGCTCTATCCGATCCACCTTGCGGTCTCGCCGCAGTGGAAAGTGCATTACAACTCGTCCGCTATGCACGACTCGGCGGCGTTCCGTGAGGAAGAAGCCCGCTTTTTGAACGATCCCGAGGGCTATCTCGGTTCGCGCGCGATACGCGCGCTCGAAGCGATCGCCGCAGAAACGAAGCTCGACTACGGCGGGATCGACTTTGGGCTCGACGCCGAGGGACGGATACGCCTATTCGAGTCGAACGGCGCGATGGGAATCTTCATGCCGGACGACGATCCGCGTTGGGATTATCGCCGGCCGGCGTTCCGCAGCGCACTCGACGCCGCCAAGAAGATGATCGTCGAGCGCGCTGCGCAGAACGCCGCCGTTCTTACTCGAAGTTGACGGCGACGAGGTACGTTCCGCCGACCTTCGCGCAATTGCGAATCTCGGCGTCGAAGCCGGTTTGACGCGCCGCGCCCAGCGCGGCTTCGTCGAGATAGCGATTCCCGGACGATTTGGCGATCGAGACGCCGGCGAGGTCGCCGGTCGGGAGCAGGTCGACCTGCACGAGCGCGGTTCCTTTGGCGTCTTCCATACGAGCGAGCTCGGGGTATTCCGCGGTTATGCTACGGGCTATGCGGGCGTCGGCCTGCGGCTCGGCACACATCGGTCTCGCCGCACTTTGGGCCTGGCTCGACGTCGTGGCGAGCCCGGCGAACGGTAGCGCGAGGAAGGCCGCGGCGACGAAAACTCTCTTGAGCATGAAGGTTCTCCTTTCCGCGCCGGCGTGGTCTCCGGCACGCGGGAGAACCGTATGAGATCTGGGTTACCTAGCGGTTAACGGGCACCGTCAAGCGCGTAGCGTCGGCTATCGCGCGTACGCCGGTTGGGGTTCGGCAGCCGTCGTCGCCTCGACTTCGGGATCGATGCCGTCCGCGTCGGAGCGGTAGCCGAGCCGTGGTCCTGCGAAGATCACGATGAGCGCGGCGAAGACGAGCAGGATCGCTTCGGGAATTGCGATCGGCCACTTGAACTGCGCCCACAACGCATCCATCGCACCGGTCTTCCCCCACGCATCCGTTCCGCCGTGAACGAAAATCGCCGGCCAAACGCTGCCGCCGGTCAAGTTGAAGCAATAGGCGATCACGATCGTCATCACGATCGTATATGAGACGAACTTCGTCTCGCTGAGCAGCCAGGGGCCAAGCGCAAACGGTTCGCCGCCGGGCCAGGAATGGCCCGAGAAGAGCAATGGGAACTCTCTGGGCAGGTGCCACGCCCACCAGAGCACGCCTAAAACGACGGCGGCGACGAGCGGCGTGCGAAAGCGTTGCTGCAGGTAGGGAAGCCCGAAGCCGCGCCATCCGAGCTCCTCGAGCGAGCCGCCTTCGTCCGCGAAGAGGCTGACGATCAGAACGGGGATTGCGAAAAACACCGAGCTTCCGAGTGCGTCCCAAACTCGGGCTTTTACTTCAGCCGTACCGAACGCTGCCGTGTGCCACAGCAGCAAGCCGTGAACGGCGAAATAGATCGCGAGCATGATGCCGTAGACGCGCAGAGCTTGTCGCGGAGTCACGCCCCCACGCCACGGCTTGAACCGCGAGAGCAGACGGATGAGGCCGGGCTTTCCCCACGCGATCGTCGAGGTCATCAGCGCCGAGATCGACGGCGCTCCGCCGAAGAGAAACACTAAGAATACGAACGGACCGCCGGTCGTGAAGCCGAACCACGCGATCGAGATCATGTTGAGCACCATGTGGTGCTCTTTTGCGAAGCGCCAGTAGCTCAGCGGGTCGGCTGCGGGGCTGTGCGCGCCCCACGTCCCGCCGATCAGCGTGACGAGTCCGGCGACGATCCACGCCAGCACGTAGTAACTGAGGAACGGATGCGCCCGAACGAAGCTTCGCACCAGAGGTCCTCCCGCCGCGAGCAGCTCTCGAGCGCTTGCTTATGGGATACTGTATACGGAGACCTGCAGGCCGGTCCGTTCTTCGCCGCGCGCGAAGTGAAGGGCCATCGACGCATCGTACGAGCCGCAGTCCGCGATGCAGAGCTGCGTTGCGGGGCGCATGGCGGGCGGGAGAGACACGTTGCTCGCCACGACGTCGTATTCGAGACAGGTCGGTCCCAAAATGCGGTCCGGGCCTTCCGGCAACAAAGTCCAGCGTTCACCGTCTTCGACGAAGACCCGGTGCGCGTAGGTCCCTTGAAGCGGTAGGTTGGGATATCCGGCGTCGATCACCGCCTCCACACGGGAACCGCTCGAACGAACTTCCAGGACGCTGCTGATCATGAATTGCGTTGGCGTCGCCACGGACTGGCCCGGCTCGAGAAAAATGGTCCGCAAATCCGTTAGCGCATCCGCCGCCTCGCCGACGAAGGTCGGGAGCTCCCGGCGTAGCGTTTCTTCCAATTGCGCGGGCTTCCAGCCGCCGCCGACGTCAAACGCCACGATCGGGCGATCCGCGAGGCGTTGAATCTCGACCGCGCGCCGCAAAAACGTGCGCGCAACTTGCAACCAGGACCGCCCGTCGTAGTCCTGCGCTCGCACGTGGAACGAAACGGCGAACGATGCATCTGCCGGCAGCGCTCGAAGGGCTGCGATCGCCTCGCCGGTTTGCTCGGATGAGATCCCGAACCGTGAGTCGTGCCAATCGGGACGCATCCGCATCCCTTGAACGTCGGCGACTCGCGAGCCGATATTCCCTGCCAGAGCAGCGACGGAGTCAGCGAGGGCGACGCCGAGCGGTCCCTCGAGGCCGGCGCGGTGCAATGGCTGCGGTCCGTTGTAGACGAGCGCTCTGCGTTCGAACCCCGCCGCGAGCGCCGCCGCGATTTCACCGCTACTGATGCATTCGGCAAAGAATCCGGTGCCGAGTGCCGCCTGCAGCATCTCGACCCGAGGATTCGTTTTCATGCTGTATGCGGGTTGGACGCGAACGCGGCGACCTGAAAGATCGACGCACGTTTTGGCTACCCACTCAAACGCCGCGCGAGCCGCATCCCGGTCGAATATCCGGTAAGGAGTCGAAAGAAGCTCCGTTCGCGGCTTTACCGGCGGCAGCGGCCAAAAAGGGGCCTTCTTGAGGCCGTTCACGATTCGTCGATTCGAAATGCAATCGGCTTGAACGAGAAATTATTTGAGAGCCCCGCCGAGCAGGCAGTCAATCCGACGATGAGATCCATCTTGGCACGCAACGCTAAGCGATCGCCGGCCCGCGACCTCGGGGGCAACACTGCCAACGCTCCGTCCGGGCCTACTTCGACGTTCATGAAGATGTTGAACGTGGTTGGAATCGAAAGCGGCTCGACCCCAAATTCTGCCAGCGCAGAGGCGAGGTTCTCAAAGCAGCCCGGATGCGGATCCGCGTCGTCGTAAAGAATGCGGAACGTCGCGGCGCAACAGGGCGTCAACAAGAAATCGTGACGGCCGACCGTGTCCTCCTCGATCGACAGCATTTCGCGGCTCGCATTCGAGTACAGCGCATGGCCCTTGGTAAGGTAGATCGTTTGGGCGTAATCGAGGGTGCGCCCCGACGAAAGGACCTCGCGGAGGTCGGCCGCGCTGAACGCAACGAGATCGGCCACTTGTTCTCCGTGCGGGTCGACGACCGTCAGCAACTCGCCGCGACCGAGCCGGAAGGCGGTTCCGCTCCGGGGCGGGACGCGCCTCAACGCCGGGAGCGGAACGGGCATTTCCACAGCGGCTCGACCTCTCGTCCGGAATATTGTCGCGCTTCCGAGGCGTCGCCATAGTCCGCGAGATTCGCATTCAGCGACCCTTGGAGGCGGAGCTCGCGGGTACGAATTTGCCGTTGAAGACTTTCAAAAAGTCCCGCCGCGCGCAAGGCCTTGAATTGTTCGTGCGCGTTGAAGACAAGCGTCGGCCAGGCAAAACGTCGCGTTTGCCTGGAGCTGTTCGGATGGAGACCCACGACGAAGAAGGCTTGTCCCGCAAAACTGAAGGAAAACTTCGAATCGTGAGGATCGCTGCTGACCGCAGGATCCCAGTCGAACCATTGCCGGTCGAGCTCGTTCAGCTGTTGCAACTGGTGCCAAAGCGCGCGCTCGAACCG
>JAFAMS010000043.1 GCA_019233165.1 Vulcanimicrobiota bacterium
GTTTTATGATTCTCCAAGATCGGATCGAAACGGACGAGCTCTGCGACGATACCTCGCGCGCGGCATGCGGAAGCGTACGCGTCGAGGGCCCTTGCGACGAACTCCGGCCGGTCGCTCGAGCTCAAAAAGCCGGCGTAGCCGAGGAACGGCTCGATATCGAAAAGCCCCGTCGCTTCGATCGGCTGCGGCACGAACGAGGTGTGAAATGCCTCCGCACCGTCGGCAATCAAGACCGAGATCCAGCGTGGCGATAGCGCATCGAGCATCGCTTTCTCGTGAAACGCGCTGCGCTCGGTCGCAGGAAAGAAGCGACCGAGCCGCTCGGCGTGTTCGTTTTCGGTTAGCGATACGTCGAGCACCGAATAAAATGCCCCCAAAGGCAAGGATGGCCGTTCGCTTCGCTCAATGTAGCTTCCGATGCATTTTTCCCTGGAAGTCGTGAACATCGGGCGCAACGACGAGTACGAACCCGATTGGGATCGCAAGCTCGCCGCGGCGATCGAGCACAATCACGGATTATTCAAGGGTAGCGGCGTCGACTATCGCGTCGCCTTTGTCGAGTGGAACCCTCCCGGCAACCGCCCGCTGCTCGCGCCCACCCTGCTGGAACGCTTCCCGTATCTTCGATGCGTCGTCGTCGAGCCTGAGGTTCATGCCCGCGTCTGCCAGGCGCCCGGTCTGGAGCTCATGCTCAACTTCGCCTGCAATGCCGCGCTCCGAACGACTTCAGCGGACTTTACGCTGATGACCGGCGGCGACGATTTCTTCGGGACCCAACTCGTCCGGCGCATTGCCGAAGACGGTCTTCGCGAAGGGGTGCTTTACCGCGCCGAACGCGTCAACGTTCGACGCGACCTGCCATTCGCGGCGATCGATGCCGCTACGCTCGAAAATCCGGCCAACATCGTAAGCATCGACTCGTGTACCGTCCCGCCTTACGACAAGCCGCCCTATACGAACGCATGCGGGGATTTCATGCTTCTCGACTCCGGAACGATGAGCGGGATACGGGGACTCGATGAGAGCATTGATTTTGCGCGCTTGCATCTCGACTCGCGGTATTGTATGACCGCAATGAGTGTCATCGAGGACTGCGTTCTTCTCGGCCGAGTCTTTCACATCGATCACGCGCGCTCACTCAAGAACAAGCCGCGCGTGCCGGGGCGCGCGTACACGTGGGAAGCCGGGCTTCCGTACGTCAACGGTGAGAATTGGGGTCTCGCCGACTTTGCGTGGACGTCGGGCAACGACCGCCTCCTCCGCGTGCGCGTCCCTGCAGCCGGGGTGGCAACCCCGATTCCCGAGGGCTTGAAACCCACCCAGCGGCTACGCGCCCAGATGGTCGCATCGCGACTGGCCGAGCTCCACACGGCGCTCCAGCCCGAGGTGCCGCCCGGCACCGAACCGAGCGAGACGACCCCACTCGGCGAGCCCTACGTAGCGCGCGAGTGGGATACCGCGCTCGACCGCGTCCCCGACGGACTTCGGATAGAAACGGGGAGCAAGCAATGGGATTACGCCGCCGGTTTCAGCTTGCCCGAAAGCATTTCGCTCGGGGACGATCGCTGGCGCTGGCTCGCGCTTTCGCTGCGCCTCGAGGAAGGCTGTATTGGGGTCGGCTTCATCGATCCTAGCGGGGCCTTCGTCGACGAACGCCTTTTCCAAAGCCCGGCAGATGGGACCGTCTACGTTCCGCTTCCCGGCGGCGCAACGCACGCAGTGCTTCGGAACGCCGCGCAGGGCGATCGATCGATCTTGGTGCTTCGAGGTGCGGCGATCGTCGGCATACCGCGTTCGACAACGGCCGGGACCTCACGAGTTTAGTAGACCCAACTTCGAGGCGAACTCTTCCGAGCGCCACTCTTTCACCGCGCCGCCGTTGCCACGGCCCATGGCGACGTACTTGCCGATTTTGGAAACGGCTTCCGGCGACAAGCAACGCCACGGATCGAGCACGGTCGTAGCGGACGCCGAGCTCCAATCGATCGCTTCCAATTCGCGCATCGGATTGACGATCACGACCGCCTTCGATGCACGCAAGCATTCTTCGGGGACCGACGCATAGCTCGCCCGTCCGTTCAGAATACCACGGGCGGCCGGGATCGCGAGCGGATCCCATGCGACGACGCGGCGGCCGTCGCCGACGAGCCAGTCCGCCAAGTCGATCCCGAAGGAGCGCTCGATCACACCGGTTCCTGGCTTGTACGAAAGTCCGAGGATGCCGACGACGTCTTCCCGCTTCGTCGCCGCCAGCACTTTGCGCAAAATGTAACGACCGTGCTCCTCGTTGCACAAATCGATGGTGCGAGGCATAAGGCTCGGAACGCCGACGGCGTCCATAAAGACCGAGAACGCGCGGTTATCGCGCGGCCAACACGGTCCGCCGTAGGGTACGGCGCCTTTGAAGAAGCGGCGGCCCATGCGATATCCGAGCGCGCCGGTGATGCGGTCGACGTCCGCCTCGGGAACCTCCGAGCACAGCGAAAACAGCATGTTTGCGAATGCGACCCGCAT
>JAFAMS010000088.1 GCA_019233165.1 Vulcanimicrobiota bacterium
CTTCGGTGACGAGCCACTCCAATATTTCCTTGACCATCTTGCCGCGCGCCTTATCGGCCGGCGACTCGTAGACCATTCCCCACGAGAACCCGGAAATCGGCCACGCATCTTCCGCCGACGCATCGACGATCGAGAAGTCGGTCGGCGTAATCGTGCTCTTCGTCGCCGCCGCCGCCTTGATCCCACCCGCGGTGCAGAACGCCCACTTGCCGGACTTGTTCTGCAGCATCGCCTGGTTCATGTGGTTCTCGATCTGATACGCCAGCTCGACGTACCCGATCGCACCCGGCGTTTGCCGAACCGGGCCGGCGACGCCCTCGTTGCCTTTGCCGCCGACGGCGTTCGGGGAAGGCCACTGGACGCTCTTGTTGACGCCGACCTTCGACTTCCATTCGGGCGAGACGCGCGACAAGAAATCCGTGAAGATGTACGTCGTGCCCGAGCCGTCCGAACGATTCACGGGGACGATCGGGATGTCGGGGAATTGCGTCCCCGGATTGAGCTTCGCGATCGCGGGGTCGTTCCAGCGGGTGATTTTGCCGAGATAGATGTTCGCCAGCAGATCGCGCGTCAGGCGCAAACCGCCCTTGACGACGATCGGCAAATTGTACGTGATCGCTTCGCCGCCGAGCGTCGTCACGAACTGCAAGACGACTGCTCCGCCGGTTTGTGCGCGGCCCAGCTCTTCCGAATTCATCGGCACGTCCGACGCGCCGAAGTCGACCGTCTTGGCGGTCAGCTGTTGGATCCCGCCGCCGCTTCCGATTGCTTGATAGTTGACCGCGACGTCAGGGTGCTTTTGGCTGTATTCGTAAAACGCTTTCTGGAAGAATGGGTAGGGGAATGTCGCGCCTGCGCCCGTGATCTGCGTCGCGGCAAGGGCGGGGAGCGCTCCGCCACGCGTGGCGGTTACGATTAAAGCTCCCGACGCGGCCGCGAGGAGTTCTTTGCGAGTTAGGGTCTCGGGGGTCATGCAGAACTAAGCCTTTCAGTCAGCGTGTTTTGAATAGCCCTCATGGTGGCAATCCAAGGTCAAGGGCTTCTTAAGCGAGGCTTAAGGAGTCTTAACCTCACCGGGGTCTGGGGCTGGAACAGTATCAGCGCAGAAGTTTATGTCAACCTTAGCCTTTGTTTAAGGGCAGGCGGCAAACGAACGTCGCACCGCTCCCGAGCTCCGACTCCGCCAGGATCGCACCACCGTGGGCTTCGACGATTTGCTTAACGATTGCGAGTCCAAGGCCGGTTCCGCTCGAACCGCGCGCGCGCGAGCGGTCGACGACATAAAACCGCTCGAAGACGTGCGGCAGATCCTTGAATGGGATCCCGACACCGTCATCCTCGACTTTGAGGACTGCTTCGCCGTCGCTGCGCGAGAGATCGACGCGCACGTGTCCGCCGGCGCGCGTGTGACGGAGCGCGTTGTCGACGAGATTGAGGACGACTTGCGTCACCCGCTCCGGGTCGACGTCGGCTTCGAGCGGCGCGCCCGGCTCTAGTCGAAGCTCGATGGCATTCGCGTCGGCTCGCGGCCGGAACGTCTCGACCGCTTGCGAGACGAGGCGGCGCAAATCGACGTCGCTGCGCTGCAGATTGACCTGCCCGGATTCGCTGCGCGCCAGATCGAGCAGGTCTTCGACCAAATTCGTCATCCGCTCGAGCTCCGCGATCGCTTGCGGGAGGAACATGCGGACGGCTTCCGGGTCTCCGTTCGAAAGCTGGATCGTCTCGACCATGACGCGCACGGCGGAGATCGGCGTTCGAAGCTCGTGCGAGATGTCTGCCAGAAACTCGCGCCGGACCCGGTCGAGCGCGGCGAGCTTCGTACGATTCTCCGCGACGACCAGCGCGCCGCCGCTCTCTTCCGAAAGCGGAAGTGCACGGATTCCGATCGTCCGCTCCTCGTCGCCGCGCAAGAGGACGATCGTGCCCTCGGAGTGCTTTCCGCTTCGCCCCGCTTCGACGATCCGCTCGAGCTCGACCGAGGGGATCGCCTCGATCAGCGCGCGTCCGGCCGTGCGTTCGGCGTCGATGCCGAAAAGCTCCGCCGCCGCCGAGTTCGCGAACCGGACGCGTCCGGCGCCGTCGACGACGAGCGTCGCGACCGGTAGCGCGCCGAGTACCCGTTCGAGCGCGTCGTCCGAAGACGGCTCGACGTGCCTCGCTTCGGGACCGGTCGAACTAGGAAGCTCTCGTCCGCGCCCCAACCGCCCGCCGAGATACCCGCCTAACGCGCCGGCGACGAGCGCCAGGATTCCAACGGAGATCGAATCCAGCGGTTACTCCTTGAACATGTACCCGCGGCTGCGCACCGTGATGATGTGCTTGGGGTTGTTCGGATCCTCTTCTACCTTTTCGCGCAGCCAGCGAATGTGCACGCTGATCGTCTGGTGCTCGCCTTCGAAATCGTAACCCCACACCTTCTCGAGCAGCATCTGGCGCGTCACGATCCGGCCGCGGTTCTCCATGAGGACGTGAAGGAGGTTGAATTCTTTCGGCGCGAGCTGCACTTCGCGGCCGCGGACCGTGATCAGCTGCCGCGACGGATCGAGCATGATCTCGCCCGCGGTGATCGGCTCGGCGGCGCTGCCCGGTGCGGCCCCTTCAGCCCGGCGAAGCCGCGCCTTGATTCTCGCCATGAACTCGGCGAGGGAGAAGGGCTTGGTCACGTAGTCGTCGGCGCCGAGCTCGAGCGCGACCACCTTGTCGATCTCTTGATCCTTCGCGGTGAGCATGATGATCGGAACGTTGCTCTGCCGCCGGATCTCCTTGCAGGTCTCGATCCCGTCGAGGACGGGGAGCATGATGTCGAGGATCACCAAGTCCGGCCGCTCGCTGGCGACGAGCGCGAGCGCGGTCCGGCCGTCGCCGGCGGTACTCACGTGGTAGCCGCTTCGTTCCAAGTTGAAGCGTAAGGTTTGAAGGATCGCCGATTCATCGTCGACGACGAGGATGCGCTTCTGCGTCGCAGTCGCTACGGTCATGGGCGCGCTATGCTTCCTTGCGAACCGCCGCGGTCCCGCGTGTGGTTACCGTGCGACCCAGCGCCTTTCCGAGGAGGTCGGCTTTGAACTCGGCGGCTGCGAGCTCGGAGGTGACGTCGTCGTCGCCGTCGACCTCGAGGACGACGGCGGTCGAGCCGAAGCGGAGGCGAACGTCGCCGACGCGCCCCTGGTGCCGCACGTCGAGCCCGTCGGCGGCTCGCAGGATCCCGGCGAGAAGCGCGATCCTATCCTGGTGCGCCGGCGTCAAGTTCTCCCACTCCGGATGCGTCGACTTAGGCTGGGATTTGCGATGATAGCGGACCAACGTCGCAAGCGTTTCACGCTCCGCTTGACTCCAACCGTCGAGCGGCGAGTTGCGGATCAAGTAGGCGCTGTGCTTGTGATGGGCGCTTAGGTTGACGAACTTGCCGATGTCGTGAAGCAGCGCCGCCGCATAGAGCAGCTCCCGATCCGGAGGCTGGAGGGTCACGTACGGGGTGAGATCGTCGAAGATGCGCAGCGAAAGACGCGCCACGGAACGCTCGTGCAACCCGGCCGACTGATAGCGGCGCGCCAGCGAGACGATCGCTTCGCGCCGCCGCGTTCGAAGATCGTCGAGCCGCCGCGCGATATCCGAGTCGGCCTGGACGAGATCGATGACCACGCCCTCCCGCAGCGCGTGCTGGCTCACGACGATTTCGCGCGCGCCGATACCGCCGAGCGCCTCGATCAAGATCGCCGCGCCGGCGACGATGATGTCGGCGCGCCGCGCGTTCATCCCAGGTAACGCCCGCCGCCCCGATTCGCCGAGCGCGAGCATGCGGGCTTGCAGCGCGCGCAGGCGCTCGAGCGTGACGACGTGGCCGTGTATGTTCAGGAGCCGGTCGCCGCGTTCGGCTGCGTCCAGCATACCGAGCCCCATGATCGTACCGGACGTGCCGATGAAGACGTCGCAATCGAACTCGCGCAAGCGCCTGGCGACCGGCTCGAGGAGCGTGTGGATTTGGGCGACGAGCTGCGGATAGCGTGGATACGGCGGTTCGTCGCCCCGCAGATACGCGTCGTACAGCCGAAGGCTGCCGAGCTTGACGCTCTCGAGCAAGTACGCGCGACGATCGTCCGCGACGATGAACTCGGTCGAGCCGCCGCCGATGTCGATGATGCACGCGAGGCGTTCGTAGATCGGAAAGTTGCGGGCGACGCCGAGGTAGATGAGGCGCGCCTCTTCGCGCTCGTCGAGGATCTCGAGCGAGATCCCGCAGAGCCGGCGGACTTCGAGTGCGAACTCCTTGCCGTTCTGCGCTTCTCGCACGGCCGAGGTTGCGACCGCGCGAATCCGCTCGGCGCCGCGTTCGCGGGCGAGGCGGACGAAACGTGCGATCGCTTCGACGGCACGGGACATCGCGCGCTTTCCTAGCGTTCCACGCTCGAGCGCGTCGTCTGCGCCGAGACGCACCATCTCGCGGGCTTTGAACACCGTCGAGGTCGAAAGCGATTCCGGATCGACCTCGACGACGATCAAGTGAATCGAGTTCGTGCCGACGTCGATCGCGCCGAGACGCATCGTTCTAGCTCGTCGGCGGCTCTATGCGCAGATGGGTGGGGCCGGTGTACAAATCAGCGACGATGGAGTAGTCGCGCGTCCCCGCACCTTCGCTCGAACGGGTCGTGTACAGCTGATACGAGAGCGCCGAGAGCGGCATCGGCGTTTTCATCGCTCGACCGGCGTCGAGTGCCGCGGCCAGGTCCTTGCGCAACAGATCGAGCGCGAATCCCGAGGGCGGATTTCCGGAGAGATAGTCGCGGGGAAGCCGTTTGGCGAGCTGGTCGTTCGCGCCGGTAGCGGTGAGAACGACCTCGCGCACGACGTCGACGTCGGCTCCCGCACGCGCGGCCCATACGAGCGCCTCGACGTTCGCGAGCATGATCGAGCCGACGAGCAACTGGTTGGCGAGCTTGACCACTTCGCCCATCCCGACGCCTCCGACGTGTTTCGGCGTCCCCATCGCCGACAACACCGCGTGCACTTCGTCGAGATCGTTGCCTTCGGCACCGACGATGATCGTAAGCGTTCCGTCGGCCGCGCGCGGGATGCCGCCGCTCACCGGAGCGTCGAGAAAACGCATCCCCT
>JAFAMS010000138.1 GCA_019233165.1 Vulcanimicrobiota bacterium
ATCTTCTGCGGCGCGTGCTACATGTGCCGGACCGGAAACGCGCACAACTGCTACAACATGAAGCTGCTCGGCTTGACCTGGCCGGGAGCGTTCGCGAACTACGTCCCGCTCCCGGCGCAGGTCTGCTTTCCTCTACCGTCCGAGCTCCCTTTGGAGCTCGGGGCGCTCTTCGAGCCGAGCGGCGTCGCCGTGCACGCGATCCAGCGCGCTGGAAACCTCGACGGCTGCAGCGTCTTGATCACCGGCGCCGGGCCGATCGGTCTCACGCTCACGCAGCTCGCGTACGTCATGGGCGCGACCTCCGTCGTCGCGCTCGAACCGAATCCGTTTCGCCGCAAGCTCGCCGAGCGCTACGGAGCCCGCGCGCTCGATCCGCGCGAGGCCGACATCGAGGCGATCGCGCGCAAGGATTACGCCAGACACGGCGGCTTCGACGTCGGGTTCGAGATCTCGGCGGCGCCTGGGACGCACGAGACACTCTTGAAGGCAGTGCGTCGCGAAGCGACCGTCGTGTGCGTCGGCCACCCCAGCGAGCCGATCAGCCTCGACGTCGCGACCTACATCAGCAAGAAGATGGTGATCTTCAAAGGGATCTTCGGACGCCGCATCTGGGACACGTGGGAGACGCTGCTCGCAATGGTGGTATCAAAACGGATCGACCTCTCGGGGATGATCACCCACCGCCTAGGTCTCGAAGAGTTCGACAAAGGAATCGAACTCCTCAAAGGCGAGTCGGCGAAAGTGATAATCTCGCCGAATTAGACGCTAAAAAGCACGAAGCAAGAACCTACGCGTAGCCCTCCCTCCGGGTGTCATCCCGAGCGTAGGCGCGGAGCGCCGAAGTCGAGGGACCAGCCAAAATCTTGGAGATTCAAGAAACGATCGTGGCAAGGCAACATGATACTGGTGTGGCGGCTCGCCCCTCCCTTGGCCGGCGTGAGGAAGGATGGCGAGTTTATCGCGGGTCCCTCGACTCCGCATCGCTTCGCGATGCTACGCTCGGGATGACACCCGGAGTTCGCTGCGCCACACACATGACAGCATGAACGTTCTCGCTCGGTATCTTATAGAGTCTTTCTTTCCGCTGGAGCAGGCGGCGGAGTTCATTGCCGGCGAGCAGTCGTCGGGGACGTTCGTTCCGGTGCCGGGCGAGACGGACGAGCTCAAGCAAAAGTTTCGCGCCCGCGTCGTCTCGCTGCAAGAGCTCTCGCCGCTCAACCGCAGGCCGCTCCCCGGTGCGATCGACCCGTCCGGCGACGAAAGGCTGCACGCCGGCGAGGCGATCATCGCGTGGCCGCTCCACAACTTCGGGCCGTCGATCCCGAACTTGCTCGCCGCCGTCGCGGGGAATCTCTTCGAGTTGCGCGAGCTCGCCGGGATCAAGCTGCTCGATCTCGAGCTTCCGCCGGAGTTCGCGGAGCGCTATCCGGCGCCGAAATTCGGCGTCGAGGGTACGCGCCGCTTGATGGGCGTCGAGAAGGGGATCATGGTCGGAACGATCGTGAAACCGAGCATCGGCCTCACGCCCGAGCAGCTTCGGCCGATCGTTCGCGAGCTGGTCGAGGCTGAGATCGATTTCATCAAAGACGACGAGCTGATGGCGAACCCGCCGTACTCGCCGCTCGCCGAGCGCGCGCGCGTCGTCATGGAAGAGATCGAGCGCGGCGCGCAGCGGACCGGGAAGCGGACGATGTACGCCTTCAACATCACCGGCGACCTCGACGAGCTTCGCCGCAACTACGAGACGATCGTGAGCGCGGGCGCGAACTGCGCGATGGTCTGCATCAATCTCGTCGGGTTTGCGGGACTCAACTACGTCCGCTCGTTCAGCGAGGTCCCGATCCACGGCCACCGCACGATGATCGGCGCGCTCATGCGCCATCCGGCGCTCGGGATCGATTTCAAGGCGTATCAGAAGCTCGCGCGGCTCTGCGGCGCCGACCAGCTGCACTGCGGCGGGATGAAGAACAAGTTCTACGAGACCGACGAGCAGATTCGCCAGTCGATCGAGGCGGTGCGGCATCCGCTCTTCGGCGGCTATTCTTGCTTGCCGGTCCTCGCGTCGGCGCAAAACGTCACGACGATGCACGTCACGTGGCAACGCCTGCGGACCGACGATCTGCTCGTCGTCGCCGGCGGCGGGATCCACGCGCATCCGGGTGGACGCGCCGCCGGGGTTCGCAGCTTGCGCAGCGCCTGGAAAGCCGCCGTCGCCGGCGTACCGCTCGAAGAAGCGGCGCGCAACGATCCCGATATCGCACAAGCGCTCGACCGTTTCGCCGCCGTTTGATCGCCTTCTACGGCGACGACTTCACCGGTTCGACCGACGCGCTCGCCCAATACTTCCGCTGGGGATTGCGGGGCCGGCTGTACCTTTCCGTCCCGAATGCCGACGAGATTGCGGCGAGCCGCGACGACGTGATCGGCGTCGCGGGGGTTGCGCGCTCGCTGCAGACCGCCGCGATGGACGATGAGATCGTTCCGTTTTTGCGCTCGAGTTTGCGCGAGGCGCGCGTCCTGCAGTACAAGGTGTGCTCGACGTTCGATTCGTCGGCGGCGGTCGGAAGCATCGGGCACGTCGTCCGGCTCGCGCGGCGCGAAGGCTTCCGCGGTCCGTTTCCCGTGCTCCCGGCGCAGCCGCATTTCGGGCGCTTCACGCTGTTCTCGAATCACTTCGCCACGTATGGCGACGGGATCGAGCGGCTCGACCGTCATCCGACGATGGCGAATCATCCCTCGACGCCGATGGACGAGGCGGACCTGCGGCGCGTCCTCGCCGCACAAGGGGTGCAGGGCGTCGCCGCTTTCGACATCACCCGCATTCGCGCGAACGACGCCGCAGCGCGGCTTCGTGCGCTCGTCGCGACCGAACCGC
>JAFAMS010000281.1 GCA_019233165.1 Vulcanimicrobiota bacterium
GTCGCGTCGCCGTCGACGTAGTGCTCCTTCTTCCAGATCTCGACGCGGCGCTTGAGCTCGCTGATCGCATACTCGCAGGCGGCGAATGCCTCGCTGCGGTGCGGTGCCCCGACCGCCACCGCGACGCTCGTCTCGCCGATTTCCAAATCGCCGGTCCGATGGACGAGCGCGAGCTCGCACGGGCCGAACCGCGCGAGCGCCTCGCGCGCGATCGCGCGCATCTGCTCGAGCGCCATCGCCGGATACGCTTCGTAGGAGAGCCCGCTCACCTTGCGGCCGTCGTGCTGGATCCGCACGACGCCCAAGAACAGCGCGACCGCGCCGCAGGCGTCTGTCCGCACGCGTTCGACGAGCGGAGCGGGGTCGATCGGCACGGTGACGAGCTCGACGTAGGGTTCCATCAGCCGCCTCCAACCGGCGGGAGGAACGCCACTTCGTCGCCGTCGCGGAGCCGCTCGTCGTCGCCTACCAGCGCGCCGTTGCGAGCGACGCGCGTCGAATCCCGCAGCGTCGCCAGCTCGGGGGCGTCGCCCTCGAGCCTCTGGCGCAGCCCGCCGACGGTCGCGGCGTCGACAACGCCGAACTCTCGTTCGCCGAAGCCGAGCAGTTCCCGAATCCGCCCGAACGCGAGCACCCGTATCATGCGAACTTCTTCTTGTACGGGGCGAGCGCGTAGCGCTCGACCGCCAGCGCGACGCCGTCTTGATCGTTCGTCGCCGTCACGATCCGCACCGCGCTCTTGACCTCGGCAAGCGCGTTTCCCATTGCGACGCCGATTCCCGACCATTGCAACATCGGAACGTCGTTGCGCGAGTCGCCGATTGCGAGCACGCGTTCGCGCGGGATCTGAAAGTCGGCGCAGAGTCGCGCGAGCGCCTGCTGTTTCCCGGCGTCGCGGCTGAGCACCGCGCACTCCGCGAAGTTCCCCCAGGTCTCGTAACGGAAGTTCAACGGATAGTCGCCGAACTCGCGATCCATCGCCTCGACCGCTTCCGCACCGAGAAAGCGGATGAACGTAGGCGCTTCTGAGAGCAGCTCTTTGAACGATGCGATCTCTTTCCAAGCGGGACCGGTCATGTCGGCCATGTAGATCGTGCTCCCGGTCAACCGATAGAAGAACTCCTCGACGTAAACGGCGATTTGCAAACCGTGCTTTTCCGCGTAATCGAGCATCGGCTTCGCGTACGGAAGCGGTACGGGAATGTGCACCAGCGTCCGGTTCGCCCCGAAATCCTTCGTCAGCGCACCGTGACAGCATATGACGGGCAGATTCAGCTCGAGTTCGTGCGAGATCCGAACCGGCATGTCGACGCCGCGACCCGTGACCAGCACGACGCGAATTCCGCTTTCCAGCGCGGCTTTGATCGCCCGGCGGTTTCGCGCCGAAACGTGCTCGTTCGAGTCCAGCAACGTTCCGTCTAAATCGAGGGCGATGAGGTCGATTAAGGGCATCCGAGACGCATCCTACGGGAGGTCCGCCCGGCGTTCCTAGGAACGCACTGCGACGGTAGGGGCGCAACGCGCGACGCCGGCGAAACGTTCCCATCACCAAATGTACCCCCGCACGTGGGCCGTTCGCCTCGTCTTCGCCGCCGCAGCACCCGCGCTATGGAGCGCGCTCCTCGCGAGTCAGGCCTCGGCTGCGGGCGGCGACCGTTGCAGCGTCGACAATTTGCCGATCGACGGGCAGCGCGTCGCCGCAACGTTTTGCGTCGTAGACGCCGTCGCCGCCGGTCCGAACAAGCCGGTGCGCGTCACCGTTTCGGAGTCGCTCGTCGGACCCGGAGGGAACCTCAGCCGGACGTCGTCGCTCGATTTCGTCGCCGACGATCCCGCACGGGCGATAGACGACATCCCGCTTGCCGTGTTGGGTATCAAGAAAACGTTGCACTCGACGTTCCTCTACAGCGGCGGAACCGTCAAGCTCGAGCACGCCCTCCTGGTGCCGGGCGCCGTGACGGTCAAGTAGGGGGCTGGCGCAACCTGCTCGGGTCGGCCGCTGGTTCATACCTGCTGTGAGGCATCGCCGCTACATCGCGCTCGTCTGCGCGAAGATCCCGGAGTGTTGATCTAGGATGGGCTGCACGGCGATCGCGCCGGGGATGACGCCGCTCGAACAAGCGCGTTTCCTCGAAGAGCATCTTCCGCCCGGACTTTTCCGGATCGCCGAAGGCGGCGATGCGAAGGTCGCCTGGCGGATCGCCCCCGAGCCTTTCGGCCTCTCGCCGGCGACCGTGGAAAAGATCGCCTCGCTGGGCGACGATCTCCTCGCGTTTTATCGCGGTCTGAACGCGCTCTACACGCGCAGCGCGCGTGGGACCGCTCCCGAGTTCATCGCCGAGTACCTCGATCGGGGAAAACCGGACTTCGTCATCCGTTTGGCACGCCAAAATCGCTTCCGCAGCGATCTCGTCGGCGTGATCCGGCCGGATTTGATTTTGACGGACGACGGTTTCATCGCCAGCGAGCTCGACAGTCTTCCGGGCGGGATGGGGTTCGTCGGCGCGATGGCCGAGCAGTACTGTCGCATCGGGTACGAAAGCATCGGGACCGCCGAGGGGATCGCCGACGGTTTCGCCGCGATGGCCGCGAGCACGGCGCAGCGCCCGCATCCGGTCGTCGCGATCGTCGTCTCCGAGGAATCGGCGGATTATCGGAACGAGCTCGATTGGCTCGCACGTAAGATCACCGAACGGGGAACAGCGACGGTCTACTGTGCCGCGCCGCAGGAGATCGTCTTCACGGAACAAGCGCTCTTCGTCCGTCTCCCCGACGGCCGCGAAGAAAAGCTGGACGTGATCTACCGGAACTTCGAGCTCTTCGATCTCCTCAACGTCCCCAAGTGGGAGCTGATGCTGTACGCCGCGCGCAAGAATCGCGTGAAGATGACGCCGCCGCCGAAGCCGCAGCTCGAAGAGAAACTCTCGTTCGCGCTCTTCCATCATCCGGCTCTCGAAGATCTCTGGCGCGCCGAGCTGGGGCCGCAAACCTTCGAACGGCTGCAGGGCGTCTTCCCTCAGACCTGGGTTCTCGATCCGCGCCGGCTTCCGCCGCAAGCGGCAATCCACTCGCTGAGCGCCGGCGGAAAGCCCGTGTTCGACTGGATGCAGCTCGCGGGTCTCGGGAAGTCGGAACGCGATTTCGTGATCAAACCTTCCGGCTTCAGTCCGCTCGCCTGGGGCGCCCGCGGCGTCAAAGTCGCAAACGATCTTCCGCGACCGGAATGGACCGCGGCGCTCTCCGAAGCGCTCTCCGCCTACGAGCGGACGCCGTCGATCTTGCAACGCTTCCGCAAAGGCCGCCGCGTCGCCGCCCGCTGGTGGGAACGCGAGTCCGGCGAGATTCGCATCATGGAAGGCCGCATTCGGCTCTCGCCCTACTATTTCGTCGTCGGCGAGCGCACGCAGCTCGGCGGGATCCTCGCGACGATTGCGCCGGCCGACAAGCGGCTGATCCACGGCATGCGCGACGCCGTCATGGCGCCGTGCATCCTCAGCGAGGACGGCGCCTGATCCAACGCACCCGCGTCGTCATCTGGAGCGTCGCGGTCGTGGGTGGAGTCGCCGTTTGGCTCGCGGATTTCGGGGCGCTCCCGGGTGCGCGCTTCGTCGCAGCGTGGTCGGCGTTCGCCGCGCTTTTGCTCGCGGAGATCTGGATCTTCGTGATCAGCAGCGACCCCGCGAGGACGAAGCGCCGCGCCGCCCAAAGCGATCCCGGGAAGCACGCCGTCCTCATCCTCGTCCTGCTCGCGAGCTGTATGGGATTCAGTGCTGCGGTCCTCGTTCTTGGCGAAGCCTCCTCACAGCACGCGCGTGAAGGATTCTCCGTAGCTCTCGCCGTCCTCGCGATCGCCCTCTCTTGGACGTTGATTCACACGACGATGACGCTGCGGTACGCGCATTTATTCTACGCGACCGAGCCGGGCGGAGGGATGATCTTCCCGGAAACGCCGGAACCGTCCGACAGCGACTTTGCGTATTTCGCGTTCGTCGTCGGGATGACGTTTCAAACCTCCGACGTCTCGATTGCCGATAGCGCGATCCGCCGGCTGGTCGTCGTTCACGGCGCCGTTTCGTTTATCTATAACGTCGCGATCATCGCCGTGGCCGTCAATATCGGCACCGGACTCTTACACTAGAAGCTCCAGCAGCGCGTCGATTTCGTCCGCCGAGTTGTAACCGTGCGGAGAGACTCGAATTCCGTTCGCCCGATAGGTCACGCAAATTCCGGCTCCGGCGAGGCGCGCTCCAAGGGAGAGCGAATCGACGCCGTCGAGCGAAAACGTCACGATCCCCGAACGGGCGGCTTCGGCCCGAACGCTCGCGATTCGGGCTCCGCGCCGAGCGAGTCCCTCGCAGAGCCGGTCCGTGAGCGATAAGACGTGTGAGGCGATCGCGGGGACGTCGTGCTTGCGCAGGAGCGCGACCGACGTCGCAAGCGAGAGCGCGCCGATGAAGTTCGGGGTTCCCGCTTCGTAACGGGAAGCGAAGCGCGCGAGCGGCTGTTCGTAATTCAGAAAATCCCAAATGTCGCTCACGGAGCGCCAGCCCGGCGCGCGCACCTTCAGGCGATCCAAGAGCGCCGCGCGCACGTAGAGAAAGCTGATCCCCTGGAGCGCGAGCAGCCATTTCGCACCGCCGGCGTAGAGCGCGTCGCACGGAAACGCTCGCACGTCGAGCGGGAATGCCCCGAGCGCCTGTATCGCATCGACGACGAAGAGCGAGCCCGCCGCGCGTGCGATCTCCCCGAGCGCGGCGAGATCGTGACGGTAGCCGTCCCGGAACCCGACCCACGAGACGGCGACGAGCCGCGTCCGCGGCCCGATCGCGCGCCGCAACGCATCGGGGGTCAACCGTTCGCGCTCGGTCTGGACGAACCGAATCGAGACTCCCCGCTCGCGTAACGCGAGCCAAGGATACGCGTTCGCGCCGAACTCGTCGTCGCCGAGGATCACCTCGTCGCCCGGCACCCAGTCGAGGCCGCCCGCAATCGCGTTCGCCCCATCCGAGGTAGCGCGCAAGAACGCAATCTCGTCGGAAGACGCGCCGATCAGCTCCCCGACGATGCGGCGATACTCGTCGAGCCGGGCTTCATATTCGGCGACGCCGAGGACGCCGCGCTCGGCGTGCGCGTCGACGAACGCCTTCGTCGCGACGCGCGTCACGCGCGGCAAGACGCCCGCCGCGGCGTGGTTAAGATAGATCAAGCGCGGATCGAGGTCGAACTCCGCGCGGGGGATCGGAGTCGCTATTTGACGCCGAGCGAAACGGGAGACGAAATCAAGGGCGTGCGCAGCTCGAGCCTGGCCCGCAACTGGTAGCGCCCGGGGTCGGCGGCGCTCCAGCCCGGCCACACGTCTGCGTACGTTTGCGCTTCACCGGGCGCGAGCGTCACTTGGCCGAGCGACTGCAGGAAACGCTTTCCACCACTCGAGTCCCAAACGGTCGTTCCGTCGCGGTCGACGAGAAACGTGGCGCGCGCGCTCGTCGGGAACGTCAGCGTGTACGGGACGTCGAGCGTGTTACGGATCGTGACGGAGACGTGCAAGCCGTCCGCGGCTGCCGATGCGGTCGGAATCACGGCCAGCGCGACCGCCGGCGAGGCGAGCGGCGTGTCGACGGTGTTGAACACTGCGAGGTGCACGTCGGCGTGCGTCTTGTCGATCACGTGAAGCGTCGTCCCCGGCGACTGTTTGAGGATTGCAGCGAAAGGAATGTAAAGATCGCCGTGACGCTCGAACGGCGCGTGCGCGAGCGTCACGCTTTTGCCGTCGATCCGAGCGGTCCGCGTTCCGGCGGAGAACGTGGCGGCGTGTCCGCGGACGGCGAGCTTGACGGTCCCTTTCCCTTCGAAAACCAGCAGACCGTTGGCGACCCGCGTGAAATCGACGGCATCGATGAAAAGCTCGCCGTCGTGGAGGACCGCGACGTCCGTCTTCTCGGAGATCGGTCTGCCGTCGAGCGTGAGATGAACCGGCGTATCGGCAGCGGCCAACGCCGGCGAAATCGTGAGGCCGAACGCGACGAGCGCCGCCGCAATCAAAAGGAACGAAGCGCTACGCAGTGCCGATCATCTCCTTGGTGTGCCACGCAATGTTCTGCGCGCGGTCACCGACGCGCTCGAGGACGGCGAGCGAGAACAGCAGCAGGGTCCCGGCGCGCACGACGGCGGGGTCCGCTTGCATCTCCGCCTGCAGCTTCTCGATCCCGCGATGGTACAAGAGGTCGACGCGATCGTCGCGCGCGATCACCGCGTCGGCGAGCTCGCCCGAAGCTTCGCTGAAGGCGCGCATCGCATCGACGACCATCTGCCGCGCTTCGTGGCCCATCCGTCCGATCTCGACGTGCGCGGGACGGATCGGGGCGTCGACGAGCTTGACCGCGTTCTTTCCGATATCGACGGCGTAGTCGCCGATACGCTCGAGGTCGGTGTTGATCTGCAGCATTGCCGCGACCTGGCGCAGCTCGCCGGCGAGCGGTTGCTGCTTCCACATGAGCTCGATGCACGCGCCTTCGATCTGCCGTCGCAAGCCATCGATCTCATCGTCGCCGGCGATCACCCGCGCCGCCAAATCGACGTCCCGCTCTTCGAGTGCCGCGACGGCGGAATGCAGCGCATCGGTCGCGAGGGCGCCGAGACGGACGACGTCGAGCCGCGTCTTCTCGAGAGCTTCATGGTAAGCAGTGCGCATAGCCGCATGCAGTATAGCACGCGGGGGAGGGCGGCGCACCCACCGTGGTGGAGTTACGTTCGTGTTTACGACGATAGAACTGGAGCGAGCGGACGGCATCGCCGTCTTGACGTTGAACCGTCCTGCCGTTCTCAACGCCCTCTCGATAGCGCTCCTGGACGAACTCGCCGCCGCGCTGGACGAGCTCGAAGAGGATCGTTCGACGCGAGCCGTCGTTCTGACCGGCTCGGGCGAGAAAGCGTTTGCGGCGGGAGCGGACATCGCCGAATTCGAGACGATCGAGAGCGCGGTCGCCGGCGCGGCATTCGCGCGCCGCGGCCAAGCGATCGTCTCGCGGATCGGCGCACTTCGCGTCCCCGTAATCGCCGCGGTCAATGGGTTCGCGCTCGGCGGCGGCTGCGAGCTCGCGCTCGCGTGCGACATCCGGATCGCGAGCCGGAATGCGAAGTTCGGACAGCCCGAGGTGAACTTGGGATTGATCCCCGGCTACGGCGGGACGCAGCGGCTGACGCGGCTCGTCGGGATGGGGATGGCGATGTATTTGTGCCTCTCGGGTGAGATGATCGACGCCGAAGCCGCGCTGCGCGCAGGACTCGTGCAGAAAGTCGTTGCTCCCGAGGAGCTGCTCGGTGAAGCGAAACGCGTCGCCGCGGCGATTGCGGCGAAGGCGCCGCTCGCGGTCGAAGCTGCAAAGCGCGCGATCGCCGACGGCAGTCAAGCTCCGCTGGAGGAAGGGTTGGCGATCGAAGCGCTGCATTTCGGAAGCGTCACGACGACCCAAGATTTCCGCGAGGGGACGAAGGCGTTTCTCGAAAAGCGCAAGCCCGCGTTCTCGGGACGGTGATGCGCGCGGTCGTTCTCGACTCCAAGGGTGGCCCCGAGATTCTGACGGTGCGCGACGGCGTCGCCGCACCGGAGCCCCAAGGCGAAGAGGTACGCGTGCGCGTGCACGCCTTCGCGATCAATCGTGCCGACGTGCTCCAGCGGCGCGGTCTGTACCCGGCACCGCCGGATGCGATCGACAAAGAGATTCCGGGCCTGGAGTACGCCGGCGAGGTCGAAGCGCTCGGACCGCGCGCGCGGATGCGCGCAATCGGGGAGCGCGTCTTCGGGATAACGGGCGCCGGGGCGTACGCCCAGCGTTTGTGCGTCCACGAGCGCGCGACGATGCGGATCCCCGACGGGATGCCGTTCGTCGATGCTGCTGCAGTCCCCGAGGCGTTCATGACCGCATTCGACGCGCTCGCACAAGGCGGTTTCGCGCCGGGCGGTTCGGTGCTCATCCACGCCGTCGGAAGCGGCGTCGGCCTGGCCGCGCTGCAGCTCGTCGCGACAGCCGGCGGGACCGCGATCGGAACGTCGAGGACCGCAGAAAAGCTCGCGCGCGCGCAGCCCTACGGACTTGCCGCGAGCGCGCTGCTCGACGAAGCTTGGGACGAGCTCGCCCGCCGGCACACGCACGGCGCCGGCGTCGACGTCGTCCTGGACTTCATCGGGCCTTCCGTCTACGCGCGCAACCTCGCGGCGCTGCGGATCGGCGGGAGGGTCGTGCAAATCGGGACGCTGGCGGGCGGCAAAGCCGAGATCGAGATCGGGCTCTTGATGCAGAAACGCGCGACGTGGATCGGGACGACGTTGCGGGCCCGGCCGATCGAGGAAAAGATCGCGCTGGCGCGCACGTTCGAACGACTCGTCGTGCCGCAATTCGGCGCCGGCCGGCTTCGAGCGGCGATCGATACGGTCTACGAGTTCGAGCAGATCGCCGAAGCGCACCGCCGCATGGAGAGCGACCGCAGCTTCGGCAAAATCGTCGTCAAAACTTGACGCCCGCCATCGCCTGTTCGATCAGCGGGTTGAAGCCGATCCATTTCGCGCGTTCTTTTCCGTCGGGATCGATCACGATCATCGTCGGAAAGACCGTAACGCCGAAGGCATCCGAGACTTTCATCTCGGGGTCGAACGCAACCCGCGTCATGTTGGCGCCGCGAGCGTAGCGCTCCGCGACGGCGACCGGCTCGCCCGCATTCACACTAAATACCAGCGTATCCGGGTGGGCTTTCTTGTAGCGCTCGATCAGCGGGATCGAGAGCTTGCACGGTTCGCACCAAGACGCCCAAAAGTCGAGAAAAACGACGTGGCCGCGCGCTTTGGCGAGTGCGAACGTCCCGCCGTTCATGAGCGGTAGAACGACCGCAGGGGCCGCGACCGCTTTCGCTTTGCTCGTGAAGAACCGCGGCGCGACGAAGATCTTCCAGACCGCAAACAGGATGAGGACGACGGCCGCCGCGTCGAGGATGCGACTGACGACCTTCGACTTGGTCGAGGCCGGCGACGGCGGCGCGCTGGGGGTATCCATCGGCCTCTCCCTTCTTCCCAAACGAGGCGAACGCCGCCAGGGCGGCGCATACTGTTTCGCTGATATGGCGAGTACGCGTCCGGCCACGGTAACGCTCGATGCGCGGACGATCCCCCCGGCCAAGCGGAGCGCACAGATCCTCGAGGCCTTCGACCGTCTGCCGGTCGGCGGCGTGCTGGAGCTTTCCGACGAGTCGGACCCGCGCGCCCTGCGCAACGAGTTCGCGCAATACCGTCCGGGCCTTTTCGCGTGGGACGCGCGAAACCGCGGCTCGGGCCGCTGGACCGTACGCTTGGAACGGATCGACGAACGCGCCGACACCCAGACGTTCCTCTCGCACACCGCGCCGTTCGCGAACGCACGACCCGATACGATCAAGCAAGTCGGCGCCGCAGCGACCGAACGCCGCTTCCGTCACGGCGAAACGATCTTCGACGAGGGCGAAGTCTGGCCGTACATCGGCTGGGTACGCGAAGGGAAGATCGTCCTCACGCTCCTCTCTCCCGACGGAAAGACGCAAGCGCTCGGCGAGCGGCTCGTCTTCGACCCGCTCAACGAGACCGCGGTCTTTGACGGGGGCGGTGCGACGACGCGCGCGGAAGCGCTCACCGACGCAACGATCGTGCTCGTCCCCAACGAGGTCATCGTCAACGCCGCGCGCGGCGATTCCGAGCTCGCCCTCGGGTTCCTCGCCGCGTCCTCGCAAGCGCGCCGGCGCTCCGTCGACACGATCGCCGATCTCGCATTCGCACACGTCCTGCAGCGCGTCGCGAAATTCTTGCTCTCGTACGCGCCGAACACCGCCGGCATGGCGACCGGACTTCCCGGCGTCGAAAACCTCTCGCAAGCGCAAGTCGCCGCCGCCGCCGGCACCGTCCGCGACATGGCGGCCCGCGCGCTCCTTCGCCTCAAGAACGCGAATGCGGTCGAGCTCGACCGCGGCCGCGTCCGCGCGCTCGATCGCGACCGTCTCGAAGCGTTCGCGCACAACGTTCAAGCGCCCCCGGTTTAGATCTCGGGCTCGGGCACGCGGGGCGGGGACGGTCCGCTAGGGAGACGCCGCGCGTTTTCCATCGTGGAAAACGCGCGGCTTGAAAACGCGCCGCGCCTCTCGCCATCCTGCTCCGGCCCGGCGCGATGCACTCCTACGCTGGAACGTCCCCGCCCCGCGTGCCCTCCTGGTGACATAGAAGGGATCCACCTAAGGAATTAGGTTAGACCCCTCGAAGCGGACTTTGTGGCTATCTTGCGTCTTCTCATCGCTCTGCTCGCCGGCTCGCTGCTCGCAGCGTGCAGTTCAAATCGAACTGCATCCCCGGCGCCGACGCCGGGCCCTTTGCTCGCGAGCCCCTCTCCCCTTACGATCCCGAATTTAAGCGGCTGGCCTCCAACGTCGACGGCGCAGGTCAGCGTCTCGCGCAGCATTGGGACGATCGGCAATCTCAAAGTCGCCGTCTCGGATCCGTTTGTGCTCGAAGCGTCGACACCGATCGTCAGCGGCTCGGGAGCGACGTTCACGCTGACGGCATTTGCCGGCGCGCAAACCGCGAGCGCCACCGCGAGCGACGCGGCCGGCTCGGTGAATATTCCGGTTAGCTTGACGTTGTGCGGACGGCCCGAAGGCCTCGCCCTGCCGACGCTCGTCAATCCCGTGCCGAATGCGGTCGGGGTCCCTACGACGATTGGAAAACTCTACTTCGCCGTCTGGACTACGTCGCAATCGGCCAGCATGCCGATGCTGGGCTGGACGCTGCGTCTCGTCTCAACACAGCCGCCGATCGATATCACTGGGATGACGGTCGTCGCGTCACCGCCTCCGAATTCTGGCCAGCCCTTCCCTCCGCCGCCGAGCGGAATCGGCTTCACGCCGACGTTGGCCTATGTAACCGCAAACATCCCGACGCTCACCGCCGGAACATCGTACACGACGCAAATCGTCGACGACACCTGTCAAGGCGTGAACAAGGCCGGCACCTTCAGCACCTGACGCGCGCGGAATCGCGCAAGGAGGCCCCGCGGCGCCAGTGCTACGTTTACGGCGTGACTTCGTCGAGTTGCGCCGTTTCCACCATGATGTGGGTTTTCTCGACCGGCTCTTGCGCGTCGAACGCGGCGCGCTTCGATTGTGCGGCGGCTTCGGTGATCGAGGTTGCTGCGGCGGCTGCGGGCGCCGTCGCTGCGGCCGCCAAGGCTTCTTGACCTTTGCGGACCGAGCCGAGGGCGACCGAGAGACGGTTCTGCAAGTCCGCAAGGATCTGCGCCGCGTATTGATCGGCGCCGTCACGGATCTTGCGGGCGCGCTCTTCGGCTTCGCGCAGGACGACTTCGGCGGTCGCGCGGGCTTGCTGCACGACTTCGTGGCTGTCGACCATCTGCGCGTGATGGTCGCTCGCTTCGCTCACGATCGCTTGCGCGCGTTCTTGCGCTTCGCGCATCATGCGGTCTTTGTCGCGGGCGATCAGCTTGGCGCGGCCGACCTCCTCGGGGAGCGTCGAACGCATCTTCTCGATCAGCTCGAGGAGCTTCTCCTCGCTGAGGACGCGCCGGCGGAACGGAAGCATCGTCCCTTCCCGAACGTAGGCTTCTAAACGGTCGATCACGCGGTAAATGGTCATCCGGCCTCCGATGGTTTTTGAGATGGGGTCAAGTGGTCGGTCGTAACGCGCGCAGCTTTTTGTGGCGCGCGTTCATCATCTTCAGGACCGGCGGCGGTACGTAGCTGCTGACGTCGCCGCCCAGCAAGAAGACTTCTTTGATCAAGCTCGAGGAAACGAAACTGTATCTCGCGTCCGACATGAGGAACATCGTGTCGACGTCGGAGAGCGAGCGGTTCATCAGCGCGGTCGAGAGCTCGCTCTCGAAATCCGAGATCACGCGCAGGCCTTTGACGATCACGTCGGCCCCGATCTCCTTGACGAAGTCCGCGAGCAGTCCGCGAAAATCGGCGACCTCGATGTTGCGCAGGTCGTTGGTGCATTCTGTGAGCATCGCGTACCGCTCTTCGAGCGTGAACATCGGCTCGCGCTTCTGCGGGTTCACGACGACCGCGACGGTCAACCGGTCGAAGACCGCCGCCGAGCGGCGGATCACGTCGAGATGTCCGTTTGTCAGCGGGTCGAAGGAGCCCGGATAGACGGCGTGCGGCATTTATGCGGCTCGCTCTTCCGCGATCCGCAGGAAGCTGAGCGCGACGTCGCCGTAGCGCTCCTCGCGCGTCGAGACGAACCCCGGCGTCGGGGGCGCGCTTCGTCCGCTGTGTTCGAAGACGACGACGGCCTCTGTGGCGAGCGCGCGGCGTTCTCGCAACGCGCCGAGCGCCGCGCTCGGAAAGCCTTGCGCGTACGGCGGGTCGGCGAAGACCAGATCGAACGGCCCTTGCAGTCGTGCGGCGGCGCGTTCGGCACGCTGCGCGACGACCGTCGCGCGTTCGGCGACGCCGAGCTCCCGCGCCGCTGCGCGGAGTCGCGCCGCAAGCTGCGCGTTCGACTCGACGAACGTCGCGTGGCGCGCTCCGCGCGAGAGCGCCTCGAAGCCGAGCGCACCGCTTCCCGCAAAGAGATCGAGGACGTTTGCGTCGTCGACGCGCTCGCCGAGAATCGCAAAGAGCGACTCCTTCACTCGGGCGGGCGTCGGTCGGACGCCGCGTTTGGGGATGCTCGGCAGCCGGCGGCTGCGCAACGTCCCTCCGGTTAGTCGCAGTGGCACGCCCCCCTTGGGGCCCGCGACTTCCTCATCTTGTCAGACGATCTTCGGCATCGCCTCCAGGCAACCTGGCTTGCCGTCCGCATCGGCGCCTTCGAGCAGCGGGACGAGATCGAGGAGTTGATCGATCACGGCGCTCGGCGGCGGGACGTGGCTCGGATACGGAACGCCTGCATGCTCGTGGTACCAAATCGCCTCGCATCCGGCTTGCATGCTCCCGCGCACGTCGCTCGCAGGATTGTCGCCGACGTACCAAATCTTCGCATCGCCCGGAAACGCGGCCGCCAAACGAGCGAAGGCTTCGCGGGAAGGCTTGGCGACGCCGAGCGCATCGCTGACGAGGATCTCTCCGTCGTAGCGGATCGCCTGCGCCTTGCGCTCTTGCAGCGGGCTCCAGCCGTTGGTCAGGATCGCGTGCGGTATTCCGCGGCGATCCAGCTCGTCGATCAACTGGTTCGCACCGGGGAGGGCGACGACGTGGTGCGGGATCAGCGCGTAACAAATCTCTTTGAAGCGTTCGACGAGAGCGGCCGTGCGATTGTCCTTACGGATCGAATGAAGGAAGCCCGCGATCGCCGCTTCCAGGCTCAGCTTCCCCATTCGCATCTCTTGCAGGAGCGTGTCGATCTGTGCGATGCGGGCGACCTCCGTCGCCCCGATGACGACCCCTTGCTCCTTTGCGAGCGCGATCAGGGCGGTGCGCTCGAGCTTGTTGTCGATCGCAAGCGTATGGTCGAAATCGAAACCGACGGCAATCTTCATGACGAAATCAAAATCGCTCGGGCGCTGGGGACCGCTTCGACGAGCGCGCGTAAGCCGGCGTTCTCGGGCCGCTCCAATTCCGGATCGGCCGAAACGATAGCATCCGCTTCACGCTTCGCCTCGAGGTACACGGAGAAGTCTTGCACGAGGTCCCCAAAGGTTCCGCTGCCGGCCCCCGTCTGGAGCGTCCCCGCCATCTCGCCGGCACGCCGCAGCCGCAGGTCCTCTTCGGCGATCCGGAACCCGTCTTCGGTCTGCGAGAGGACCTCGAGACGCCGGGCCTCCGCCGCGTCGTCGGGAGCGACCAGGACGCAATAGGAGCGCGCCGAGCCCCGGCCGACTCGTCCCCGGAGCTGATGGAGCTGCGCGAGCCCGTAGCGGTGGGCGTCCAGAACGACCATCAGGGCTGCGTTCGGGACGTCGACCCCGACCTCCACGACCGTCGTCGCGATCAGCACGTCGGTCTCCCCGCGGCTGAATCGGTCCATCGCGGCATCCTTCTCGCGCGGCGGCATCCGGCCGTGGAGCAGATCGACGCGAAGCCCCTTCAGCTCCCGCCGCCGAACGCGCTCGGCCTCGTCGACCGCGGCTACTCGCGACGACGGGCCCTCACCCGATTCGATCGCGGGCGCGACGACGTAAGCTTGTCGGCCCCGGGCGACTTGCCCGCGGACGAACTCGTAGACGCGCGCCTTGCGGCTCTCGCGAACGACGTAGGTTTCGATCGGGATCCGGCCCGGGGGCATCTCGTCGATCGTCGAGAGATCGAGATCCGCGTAGCGCGTCTGCGCGAGCGTCCGCGGGATCGGCGTCGCCGTCATGTGGAGCGTGTGCGGCGCGACCTCGCCTTTGGCGCGCAACGCGGCGCGCTGGGCGACGCCGAAGCGATGTTGCTCGTCGATGATCACAAGACCCAAGCGCTTGAATTCGACGCTCTCGGTGAGCAGGGCGTGCGTTCCGATCGCAAGCAGCGCCTCGCCGCTCGCGATCCGCTCGTTGGCAGTGCGTCGCGCACCCGCCGCGAGGCTTCCGAAGACGGCTTCGACGGCGATTCCGAACGGGAGCAGGAGCGGCGCAAGCTTCTCGGCATGTTGCGCGGCGAGGATCTCGGTCGGCGCCATCAGCGCGCTTTGCACGCCGGAATCGGCGGCTGCGAGGATCGCAGCGGCAGCGACCAGCGTCTTCCCCGAGCCTACGTCGCCTTGCAGGAGGCGGTTCATCGCGTGCGGCTCGCGGAGGTCCTTCCAGATCTCCTCGATGACGCGCCGCTGCGCACCGGTGAGCGCGAACGGGAGCGCGCGCTCGAAGCGTTCGAAAAGCGCCGGCGGTGCGGCGAGTGCGAGCGCGTGACCTTCGCGCTTGCGTTGCAGCCGGACCAGCGCCGCCGCGAGCGCGATCGAAAAGAACTCTTCGTAGATGATCCGGCGGCGCGCCGGGAGGACGTCGTCCATTTCCCGCGGCGCGTGAATATCGTGCCAGGCGGCGCGCGCGTCGAGTAAACGATGCCGGCGCACGACGGCCGCGGGGAGCCGCTCTTCGACGTCCTCCAGAAGGCGGGGAAGATTTTTGGCGATTGCGGCGCGGATCGTCCTGGACAACAGATCTTTGGAGGCGGGGTAGACCGGGACGATCTCTCCTTTATACTCGGTGTCGTCGCCCAGGATCCGGTGGTTCGTAACGTTCAGCTCGATCGTCACCGCGCCGCGCCGCCGTTTCGCTTGCGCGCGCCCGGCGACGAAGAGGCGCATCCCGGCGCTCAGCCTTCCCGCTAAGCCGCGACGGCCGTACCAAACCGCCGCGAGCGTCCCGCTCTCGTCCTGCAGGACCGCGCTCGTGATCGGGATGCGCGCGCGAACGTCGCGCACGCTCGCGATTCGCGCGACCGCGATCTCGTCGAATGCCTCGTCGCTGCGGAGCGCCCGCGCGGCGATCGTCGCGAGTGGCGTCGGCCGCCGCCAATCCTTGTAATCGCGCGGGACGTGCGCCAAGAGGTCGCGGTGCGTTAGAATCCCCATCTCGGCGAATTGCCGCGCCGTTTGCGGCCCGACGCCGGCGAGATCGATCAGTTCGCTCTGCGCTTGAATTCGGCCCCGACCTCGTCGAGCGTGACGTCTTCTTCCGCCAGCAAAACGAGCGTGTGAAACATGAGGTCGGCGGCCTCCCACACGATCTCTTCGCGCTTGCGGTTTTTCGCAGCGATCACCAGCTCGGTCGCTTCCTCGCCGATCTTCTTTCCGATGCGATCGACGCCCCCGGCGAGCAACTTCGCGACGTAGCTTTTCTGCGGATCGGCGCCGCGACGCGCTTCGATCACCGCTTCCAGGTGCGCGACGGCCGCACGGAAGGCACCGGCCCGTTCGCCCTCCGGCGCGGCGAGAACCGCGTCGTGAAAGCACGACTCCGCACCCGTGTGGCACGCCGGACCGGCCGGGACGACGCGGTAGACGAGCGCGTCCCCGTCGCAATCGGCGTCGATCGCGACGACGCGCTGCGTGTTTCCCGATTCCTCGCCTTTGCGCCACAGCTTGTTGCGAGAGCGCGACCACAGGTGCGTCTCCCGCGTCGCGATCGTCTTTTCGACGGCTTCGCGATTCGCGTACGCCAGCGTGAGCAGCGAACCGCTTCCGGCGTCGACGATCGCGACCGGGATGAGCCCATCGGCGCCGAAGCGCAGCCCCTCCAGCGTCATCGCGCCAAGACGGGGAGCGGCCGCACCGGGATCCCGCGTTCGCCGAGCGCGCTTTTCAGAGATCCGATTTCGAGGATTCCATAATGGAAGAGCGAGGCCGCGAGCGCGGCGTCGGCACCGGCGCGCTCGAAAACCTCGACGAAGTGCTGCGTCGTCCCCGCGCCGCCCGAAGCAATGACCGGCGCGTCGACGGCGTCGCGTACGGCGGCGGTGAGCTCGAGGTCGTAACCGCTGCGGGTTCCGTCCCGATCCATGCTGGTGAGCAAAATCTCGCCGGCGCCGCGCGCGCAGGCTTCGCGCGCCCAGTCGACCGCGTCTTTACCGCTCGGCGTCCTTCCGCCGTCGACGATCACTTCCCACGACGAACCGGCGCGTCGCGCATCGATCGCAACGACGACGCATTGCGATCCGAATTCTGCGGCGGCCGCATCGATCAGCGCGGGAGAGCGCACCGCGGCGCTATTGATCGAGATCTTATCGCACCCCGAGCGGAGCAGGTCTCTGGCGTCCGCAACGCCGTCGATCCCGCCACCGACGGCGAAGGGGATCGTCAGCTCGGCTGCGACCGCGCGGACCACCGCCCGCGTCGCGCGCCGGCCCTCGACCGTCGCGGTAATATCGAGAAAGACCAGCTCGTCGGCCCCCGCGCGCTCGTATGCGCGGGCGAGCGCTACGGGATCGCCCGCGTCGACGAGGTCCACGAAGCGCACGCCTTTTACAACCCGCCCGGCTTTGATGTCCAGACAGGGGATGATTCGCCGCGCCAGCATCTGCTAAACGGTTTCGTCGGGCTCTGGGGCGCTACCGCCTTCGAAGCGGAGGGCGAGCAACGCCAAATCGTCGGAGATCGTCCCGCCGCTCCGCTCCCGCACCGCCTCGACGACGGCGTCGCACAGCAATTGCGGCGCGGTTGGGACCCGCGCGATCAGCTCCATCGCCGCAGCGACGCCCAGCATCTCACCGCTGCCGTCGCGCGCTTCGGTAAGACCGTCGGTCGCGAGCAGAATCACGTCGCCGGGCTCCATCGGTTCGACCGCGGTCCGATACGCCGAGTCCGCTTCGAGTCCGACGATTGGCCCCCCGATCTCCAGCGCTTTGACCGTCGCGTCGCGACGAAAGAACGCCGGCTCGTGTCCCGCGCTGACGTACCGCAGTTTGCGCTGGTTCAGGTCGACGACGCCGAGAAACGCGACCGCGAACATCGCCGGATCGCTCACGGTGCGCGCGAAGAGGCGGTTGAACTCGGTCATGACGGCGGCCGGATCGGCGTGCGTCTCGAGCAGTGCCCGGATCGAGTACTTGCAGAACGCGGTATTCACGACCGCGTCGATCCCCTTGCCGCTCATGTCGGCGATCACGATCGCTCCGCAGGCGTCGTCGAGCCGCCACGCGTCGAAGAGATCGCCGCCGACTTCTGCCTCGCGCGTCGCCGAGATGTAGGCCGTCCCGATCGACGAGCCCGGAATCGTCTGCCATCCGACGCCGAGCGCCGCCTGCAGGCTGGCCGCGATCGAGTGCTGGCGCTCGAGCGCCGCCGACGTGGTCACGTGCTCGATCGTCAAGTAGAATCCGGCGAGAGCGAAGATCAAGACGAAGCCGATCGCGTATTCGACCGTGTGGTCGATGTTTTCGGCGAGCATCGCTTGGACGGCGTCGTTCTTCCCGCTGACGTAGGCTCGCAGCGCGGCCGCTTCGTTGCGCAAGCGATCGGTCAGGATCTTGCCGTACGACTCGCGGTCCCGAACGTTGCGCGGCGTCGGCGCGGCGATCAACGGTTCGGCGACCTGACTGCGCCACTGACGATGCCAGTCCCGAATCCGCGCCAGGTAGCGGAGCGCCGGCGCGAGATCCGTCCCGGAGAGCGAGCGCGCGGCGATCGCGTACTGCTCTTCGAAGGGATCGATGACGCCCGAGAGATACGGCTCGAGAAACTCGCGCTGTCGCGCGATGAGGTACCCGCGCAGCGACGTTTCTTCATCGAGCTGCACCCGCACCAGCGCGTCGGTGCGCTCCTGAATCGCGAAGAGCAGCCGCGACTCGGCCGCCGCCGCGCTGAGCTGGCGGACCGCGACGAAACCGGCGACGATTGCGACGATCAGAACCAGCAGAATCAGCGTCGCGAGTACGATCGCGCCGCCGGTGCCGATGCCGGAAGGGCGGCGCGGCACGCGGCGGCGTTCGAGCGCATTTCTGGAGGCGACGCCCAGACTCGAACTGGGGAATGGAGCTTTTGCAGAGCTCTGCCTTACCACTTGGCTACGTCGCCGACCGGCTTGGAGCGGGTACCGAGAATCGAACTCGGACGTTCAGCTTGGGAAGCTGACAGGCTACCATTACATCACACCCGCCGAAGGGCGACGGGCTGCGTTCGTTGGTCTCTTCGGGGCGTCCTGTAGGGAGCCAAGCACGGGGCCGGTGCGGCCGATTAGAAGCATGCGGACACCATTTGGGAGGCAGCTCGCTCGCGGAGGGCACAAGCGAAGAAGCCGGTCTCCCGAATCGAACGAAGGGTCTCCTGCAGACGTTGATGAGATGAGATGAACGTCATGAGCAAGCGGCTCGGCGCGCTGTTGCTTGGTTTGGTTCTCGCCCTCGGAGCCGCCGGCGCGGCGTCTGCCGATCAGACCGAAGATCAAATCGGCGCGCAAGTCTACCAACAACTCGCGCAAAAAGGTGAGATTCTCGACTCCTCGCCCTACTACGCCGTCCTCAATCCGATCGCGCGCCAAATCAAGACGGTCGCGGACAAGCAATACGATCGTCCTTTTCGGTTCATCCTCGTCCACGAAACGCAGCCCAACGCGTTCTCGGTCCCAGGCGGCAACGTGTACGTCACCGATTCGCTGATCCGGTTCGTGCGAAATCGCGAAGAGCTCGCCGGGGTGCTCTGTCACGAGACCTCACACACGATCCATCACGACGTCGTCAACAACATGCGCAAGGATCAGAACGTCAGCTTGGCCGCCGGCGTCCTCGAGATTCTCACCGGCGGGCACGGGCTATCCAACGCCGTGATCGGACTGGGCGCGAACGCGACCGCGCTGAACTTCTCGCGCGCAGTCGAGACGGCAGCGGACCTCAAAGGCGCCGACACGTGCGCCGAAGCCGGATTCAACCCGTGGGGAATGGTTTGGCTCTTCCAACAGTTCCAGGCAAGCGGAAACGGCGGGACGATGGAGATGCTCTCGGATCACCCGCGCGACGACCATCGCATCGCGGATCTCGAGCGCCACTTCCGGGCGAACCCGGCGCTGTTCGGATCGTTCAGCCCCGAGATTGCAACCGGGACGCCGCTCTGGACGCAGACGCCGCCTCCCGCGGCGTACCAACGGTAGCGTGCTTGACACTACCCAGGGGGCCTATGGTTGAATGGCTGGGTATGACCGCGGCGGATTTCTCGTATTTCGCGTATTTCTTTAGCTGGGCGGAGGCGCCGCTTCGGCCGAGAAGGGTACGCGCGTAAACGGGATCCCGGCCGGGACCCAAACGTAAGCCCCTCGCCGAAGCGGCGGGGGTCTTTTTGTTAGGAGGCTTTTTTCGATGATCGGGGCGTTCGAAGGGATCGACGGCGCACATTCACAGCTGGCGCTCGACGCCTATTTCAAAGCGCGCGCGTTGACGAGCGCGTCGACGCTCGGGACGCCGAGTTTCCGCAGCGCCGCGGTCGCCGTCTCCGCAGGTCGCGCCGACGTTGGGATCGTCCCCATCGACAACGCGATCGCAGGTACGGTCCGCGACGGCTACGATCTGCTCCTCGAGTTCGATCTCGTTCCGATCGCCGAGATCGTCTGGCGAATGGACCATCGGCTCCTCGGGGTTCCGGGCGCGACGCTCGACGGCGTCCGCGAGATCCTCGCACATCCGCTGGTGATGGCCGAATGCGGGAAGTTTCTTGCAAGCCTCCCGAACGCGCGCGCCGTCCCGTGCGAGGACACCGGGATCGCCGCCCGCGAGGTCGCGCGCAGCGGGAATGCGGCGCTCGCAGCAATCGCGCCGCCGAGTGCCGCCGTCCGTTACGAGCTCATCGAGCTCGCGCCGCGCGTCGCCGACCATCCCGAGAACTTCACGCGCTTCATCGTTTTCCGCGCGCGCGGCAGCTCGGATCCCGGTTACGCGGTCGACGAGAGCGACGGGCCGCGCAAGACGTCCCTGGTTCTCGTCACCTCGAACGCGCCCGGCTCGCTCGCGCGCTGCCTCGCGGTAATCGCGCAGGCCGGGATCAGCCTGGCGAAGCTCGAGTCGAAGCCGACGCTCGGACGACCGCAGCAAGCCGAGTTCTATCTCGACATCGACGGCGATCTTCTCGACCCGGATCATGCCGGCGCGCTCGCCGCTCTCCGCTCCGCGGCGCTCGATCTGCGGATGATCGGAAGCTATCGCGCGAACGCGCACGTCGCCGTCGCCGCTGCGGCCGCGGCGCCGCACGTTCCGCTTTCGGTGATCCGGGACGTCCTCCCCAAGCCTCCGAAGAGCGCGTCGTCCTCGTCGGCGACGCCGCGCGCGGCGCGCGATTCGCGCCCGCACGGGACGCGCGTCCGTGTCGACGGCGTCGAGATCGGCGACGGCAGCTTCACGATCATCGCCGGCCCTTGCTCGGTCGAATCACGCCAGCAAGTCCTCGAAACGGCGTTCTCCGTGCGCGACGCCGGCGCGCTCATGCTGCGCGGCGGCGCGTTCAAACCGCGGACGAATCCGTACGCCTTCCAGGGACTCGGTTGGGACGGCGTGGGGCTTCTCGCCGAAGCTGGCCGCGCGACCGGACTTCCGACGGTGAGCGAGGTGATGAGCATCGATCAGGTCGAGCGAATGGCATCGCAGATCGACGTCCTACAGATCGGCGCCCGCAACATGCAGAACTTCGATCTTCTCAAAGCGGTCGGCCGGACGGGGAAGCCGGTGCTGCTCAAGCGTGGGCTCTCGGCAAGCATCGAAGAGCTCATCGCGGCCGCCGAGTACGTCATGTCTGAAGGGAATCCGAACGTGATCTTGTGCGAGCGCGGGATTCGCACGTTCGAAACCGCGACGCGGAATACGCTCGATCTTTCCGCCGTTCCGGTCTTGCGCGAAAAGACCCATCTCCCCGTGATCGTCGATCCCAGTCACGGTGTCGGCGTGCGGCGCTGGATCGCCCCGATGTGCCGCGCCGCCAAAGCCTCCGGCGCGCACGGGATCATCGTCGAAGTCCATCCGAACCCGCCCGAGGCGCTCAGCGACAAAGATCAGGCGCTCACGTTCGACGACTTCCGGGCGATCGTCGCCGAGCTCGAACGCGTCCCCGTCTTCACCGGAGCGACGCCGGTCGAGGTATGACCGCCGTTACGCCTGCGCGCGGCTTGCGCGGCACGATTCGCGTCCCCGGCGACAAATCGATCGGACACCGCGCGCTGTTTCTCGGCGCGCTCGCCGAAGGGACGACGCACGTCGCGGGTCTTTCCGACGGCGACGACGTGGCCTCGACGCGGCGGTGCTTGACGGCGCTCGGCCTCGACGTTCGTGACGGCGCGAGTCGCGGTTCGATCGCGATCGAGGGGAGCGCGGGCCACCTCTCGCCGCCGAGCGGCGTCCTCGATTGCGGAAACTCCGGGACGACGATGCGGCTGCTGGCGGCACTGCTCGCCTCGCAACCGTTCGCGGCGATCCTCGACGGCGACGCATCGCTTCGTTCGCGTCCGATGCGGCGAATCGCCGAGCCGTTGCGGGAAATGGGAGCGCAGGTCGAGCTCTCGAGCGGCGACGTCGCGCCAATTCGAATCCGCGGCGGGTCGTTGCACGGGATCCGCTACACGCTCCCGATTGCGAGCGCACAGTTGCGCACCGCCCTGATCTTCGCCGGGCTCGCGGCGAGCGGAACGACGCGGCTCGAAGGAAAGCTCGGCGCGCGCGATCACACGGAGCGCATGCTCCCGCTTTTCGGCGGCGCCCTCGAGCTGGACGACGGCCATCTTACGCTCCATGGCCCGCAACGTTTGCGCGCTCCCGCCGCCGAGCTCGTCGTCCCCGGCGATCTCTCGAGCGCCGCTTACTGGATCGCTGCGGCCACGATCGTTCCCGGTAGTCGAATCGAGATCGAGTGCGTCGGTCTCAACCCGACGCGAATCGGTTTCATCG